>JACRLG010000001.1 GCA_016235345.1 Deltaproteobacteria bacterium
GGGGAAACCTTTTTTTCAAAAAAGGTTTCCCCTCCCTCCCCCGCAAATCCTCTCTCGCATTTTTATATGAACGAGCTGCAAAAAGAGATAGCCCGGAGAAGAACCTTCGGCATCATAAGCCATCCTGACGCGGGCAAGACCACGCTCACGGAAAAATTCCTGCTTTTCGGCGGGGCCATCCAGCTTGCGGGTGCGGTGCGGGCGCGCAAAAGCTCGCGCTACGCCACAAGCGACTGGATGAGCATCGAAAAGGAGCGCGGGATTTCCGTCACCACCTCGGTGATGAATTTCTCGTACCGGGATTTCGACGTCAATCTTCTGGACACCCCCGGCCACCAGGATTTTTCCGAGGACACCTACCGGGTGCTCACCGCAGTCGACTCGGCCCTCATGGTGATAGATTCCGCAAAGGCCGTGGAGACCCAGACGGAAAAGCTCATGGCGGTGTGCCGGATGCGCAACACCCCCATCATCACCTTCATCAACAAACTTGACCGCGAGGGCATGGAGCCCCTGGACATCATCGCCGACATCGAGGAAAAGCTCCAGGTGGAGTGCGCGCCCCTTTCCTGGCCCATCGGCATGGGAAAGGGTTTCGCCGGGGTTTACGACCTTTATAAAAAGCGCATCAGGCTCTTCCGTCCGGGAGCGGACAGGCGGGACGACGACGAGGTGGTGATAGAGGACCTCTCCGACCCAAGGCTTGACGACTACGTCGGGAAAAGCGCGGCGGAAAAGCTCCGGGAGGATGTGGAGCTTCTGGAGGGCGCGGCTGACCCCTTTGATCTCGATCTTTACCTTTCCGGCACCCAGACCCCGGTTTTTTTCGGCAGCGCGGTGAACAACTTCGGCGTAAAGGAAGTGCTGGACGCCCTGGTGGAAATGGCCCCTCCGCCCCTTCCCAGGGCCGCCGCAACCCGCGTGGTGTCGCCCGACGAAGAAGCCTTCACGGGCTTCGCGTTCAAAATCCAGGCCAACATGGACCCGGCCCACAGGGACCGCATAGCCTTCGTGCGTGTGTGTTCCGGCCGGTTCACCCGTGGCATGAAGGTGATGCATCACAGAATCGGCAAGGAAGTGACCCTTTCCAATGCCACCATGTTCATGGCCCGCGAGCGCACCAATGTTGACGAGGCCTTTCCCGGCGACATAATCGGCCTTCACAACCACGGAACCATCAAGATCGGCGACACCTTTTCCGAAAAGGAGCCGCTGAAATACGTGGGCATTCCCAATTTCGCGCCCGAGGAGTTCAAGCGGGTGCGCCTCAAGAATCCGCTCAAAACCAAGCAGCTTGCAAAGGGCCTCACCCAGCTTGCCGAGGAGGGGGCCATACAGGTTTTCCGGCCAACGGATTCCTCCGACTACATCCTGGGAGCGGTGGGCGTCCTGCAGTTCGACGTCACAGCCTCGCGCCTTCTGGCCGAGTACGGCGTTGAAACGGTCTTCGAGACCACCAGCTACGCCGTGGCCCGCTGGGTGACCGCCGACGATAAAAAGGCCCTGGACCGCTTCACGTCCGAATTCCGCGCCCACATGGCCACCGACACAGAGGGGCGCCTCACCTACCTCGCCTCAAGCGACTGGCGTCTTTCCCACACCAAAGAAAACTGGCCGGAAATCCAATTCCACAGTACGCAAGAGCAATCATAGGCAGGGCAACAAGGCGTGTTATCCGCTGGCTTGAAGGATTTTTACATATTAATAAATCATTTTAATAGCTATGGAACTGCTATTAAAGGATGATGAGGATAACTTTGTTCATATTGTGCACAATAAACATTATCTTCAGCAATTAAACATGCGACAAATGGCAATCGTATTAAAATCGTACCAGCTTCATTGTTTTGTTGAAATTTTAATGGGTCTATTATAATTTCGCCGACTTTATGTTGGTTTGCCCAAAATAATTCTGGAATGCTAATTTCAGAAATCCAAAAAGTTTCTGGTAAATAATTCTCAATATCTTTTTTAACGTCACTGTCGGTGATGATATTTTTTAATGAATCAAGATATATATTTTTTTCACAAATAAAAGTTCTAATGATAAGATGTTTATTTTGATATGCATTATAAAAAAATCTTTTGAAATTGATGTCTGTTGTTTCAATAATATCCTGCAAGCCATCAACAACTCTATACAAACTTGATACCGCATTAGGCTCTATATTAAAACCATCTATTACGAATGATTTTTCTTTAGGATATATTAGTACAGCCATCATTTCTGTTTCACCAAAATTGGTATCCATACCATCATTCGGGAGATATTTTCCATTATTATCTTCTTTAGCTTTTTGCTGGATAGACACTCCCCTAAAAAAATCCGAGTTAATCAAATAATACGGTCCCCAATTATCATCTTGCACAACGAAGTTATCACACCACAAAACACTCGGCAAATAGTCTATATCCGTTGTATTTTCATCTGCAAAATAAAACTTTAATGAATATGGCCACCAACTATGCGCGTTAAAGGTGTGGCCAATTATTGCTATTGCATGACCTTCGTGGCCTGGATGCTTAAATAGCAATATTACTGGCAATCTCGATTCTATTGTATGGTACAACACTCTTAAAAATTCGAGTCTATTTTTTAATCCATTTAAATCGATAATGGTTGTAGATATTCCATCACATATTGATTCAATGGCTGTACAAATTTGATCAGGGTTTAATCCATCATTTCCCTTTTGCGATTTATGGTCTATTCCTAACTTTTCATTTATATCCTCTGCATAAACATTGCAAGCTAAACCTTTGGTAGTCATTTTTATGGCTGCATGCGCACAACAGTTGGTGTATCCATTTTGTTGCGAAAAATAATCACCGTTCAAAAAAATTGTGCGGCCATCAACTAAAATTTCGGTTTTATAATTATTTAATGTGATCCAATATTTATTATCATGTGGCGTAGGCATCAATGTTTCTGTGAGATACGAACGTCTAATATCTCTACCGTCAACAGTATGCAATATATCGCAATGGACAATACAAAAGCCTATTAGCGCATTTCCATCAATTTTTTCTGAAGGGTCACCATTTCTTTGCATATTAAGAAAAAATATTTTAGTGCACTTTTTTTCCACGAGCCTAAAACCATAGTCATCTAATGCCCCAATATATTTTTTACAGCTATTATATTTCTTCCCACAAAATTGTTCTGAACAATCTTCTCCCCCCCAAGTACATTCTTCGGTATATATATCTTTAAGCTGTCCATGCATCCTCATCAATGAGAGAACTCGCTGCAAAGGCCTTGGGGAACCAAACTTTTCGGCAAATTGAATGAAACTATTTTCCACCGCGATATGTCCAGGTTTCATATCATTGACCCCTAAAATTAAAAAAGAGGGCGGCTTTAATGCCATACCCTCTTTTTTAATTTTGCATTTTAGAATGAATTCACATGAGTCCCCGAATATTTATTCTTCAAGACCAACAGGCACGCGGCCATACTTCCGCTTTTCTGATTCACGAAAGGCCTTGCCGTCTTGCAATGCCTTTTCATACCGTGCGCTCATGGCTTTAAGTTTTTCTTTGGTTGCATCTTCTGTCGGGCGCATTTTAAACTTTCTTGCGTCCGACGTTATGCTTAGTTCTTTCTCACTCACCTTGCCACCTCCTCTCTGTTGTTGGCTTGTGTCTTAACCAGCACACAACCATCAAAATAGAATCGCCCGCTTACGCTCGGCACCCTATTGGGGTGAATTGCCTAATTGATTTTCTTTAATATGTCAAGGGGGAGTTTTCAACTGATTCAGTTTGAAGCCTTTAAAAAAAACTACTGGCTCGCAAAAAACTTATACCCACGCAATATAAGTTTACCAAAGCTCTCTGAAAAATACAAGTTTTTTATTTAATAGTTCTTGCTTTAAAATAAAGATGCTCTTGTGCTTCGCACCCCGGCAACGAGTTGCCGGGGCCACCCGCACCGGGGCAATCTGCATTTTCCATCAACTGCTGCTCTCCTGCCTTTTCACTGCCGACTGCCGACTGCCCACCGCCCACCGCCCACTGCCCACTGCCGCCCGCCGACTTTCCTTTCCGCCCGCCGTTTTCATCAAATTTTTGTAAAACACCCCACTTTGGTCTTTACAGGGGCGTCAGTCATGAAATAATATCGAAATTTTCCCCAAAGCGGAACCGGCGCTTTCGGGCGTTGGCCGCCATTCAACAAACAAGGAGGATTTTTCAAAATGGCCCCCAAGATGAAAACAATGGACGGAAACACCGCAGCCGCCCACGTTGCATATGCCCTCTCAGAGGTGGCCGCAATCTACCCCATCACGCCCTCGACCCCCATCGGCGAAACCGTTGACGAGTGGGCTGCCGAAGGCCGCAAGAACATTTTCGGCCAGGCCTTGCGGGTGCGCCAGATGCAGAGCGAAGCGGGAGCCGCAGGCGCGGTTCACGGCTCCCTCTGCGCCGGAGCCCTCACCTCCACATACACGGCCTCCCAGGGCCTTTTGTTGATGATTCCCAACATGTACAAGATCGCGGGCGAGCTTCTCCCGGCGGTCTTTCACGTAACGGCGCGCAGTATCGCCACCCACGCCCTTTCAATTTTCGGCGACCAGTCCGACGTGATGTGCGTGCGCCAGACCGGCTTCGCCCTTCTGGCCTCGGCCTCGGTGCAGGAGGTCATGGACTTGGGCCTCGTTGCCCACCTTGCCGCCATTGACGCATCGATTCCCTTTCTGCACTTTTTCGACGGCTTCCGCACCAGCCACGAGATCCAGAAAATAGAGGTGATCGACTACGCCGACATGGCGAAACTTGTGAACTACGGGGCGCTTGCCGAGTTCCGTTCGCGGGCCATGAACCCGGAAAACCCGACCCTTCGCGGAACCGCCCAGAACCCGGACACCTTTTTCCAGGGCCGGGAGGCGTCCAATCCATATTATGACGCCATCGTTCCCACGGTTGTGCAATACATGAAAAAGGTGGGGGCTCTCACTGGCCGCCCCTACAGGCCCTTCGACTACGTGGGCCACCCGGAAGCCGAGCGCGTGATCGTTGCCATGGGAAGCGGCTGCGAAACCATAGAGGAAGTTGTCAACAATCTCGTTGCAAACGGCGAGCGGGTGGGACTCGTGAAGGTGCGCCTCTACCGGCCCTTCTCAGCCGATCATTTCCTGGCCGCTCTTCCCGGCACGGCCACCGTCGTCACTGCCCTTGACCGCACCAAGGAGCCGGGCGCTTTGGGCGACCCGCTTTATCTCGACCTGTGCACGGTCTTTTCCGAGCGCGGCGGCGGCCCCGAGCTTCTGGGGGGTCGCTACGGGCTTTCCTCCAAGGAGTTCACCCCGCCCATGGTGAAGGCGGTTTTCGACAACATGAAAGCCTTTGGCCCCAAGAACCACTTCACCGTTGGAATCGAGGACGACGTAACCCATCACAGCCTGGAAACGGTGCCGGTGTTCGAGACAGCGCCCGAAGGCACCATCTCGTGCAAGTTCTGGGGCCTTGGCTCGGACGGCACGGTGGGGGCCAACAAGAGCGCCATTAAAATTATCGGCGACCACACCGACATGTTCGCCCAGGGTTATTTTTCCTACGATTCCAAGAAATCGGGCGGCATCACCATAAGCCACCTTCGGTTCGGCCATAAGCCCATCCAGAGCACCTACATGGTGAACAGGCCGGATTTCGTGGCGGTTCACAAGTCCAACTACGTGGCCCTTTACGACGTTCTGGAAGGCATGAAGGACGGCGGAACCTTTCTTTTGAATTCCGACTGGGGCATGGAAGACCTGGAGCGCGAGCTTCCCGCCTCGCTCAAACGCCAGATCGCGGCTCAGAAGATCAAGTTCTATAATCTTGATGCAGTCAAGATCGCCACGGAACTCGGCCTTGGCGGGCGCATCAACATGATCATGCAGACGGCCTTCTTCAAGCTCGCAAACGTCATCCCCTTTGAAGACGCCGTGAAGTACCTCAAGGCCGAAATCGACCACACTTACGGCAAAAAGGGCGAGAAGGTTGTAAAAATGAACTACGACGCGGTTGACCGCGCCGTTGACAACCTTGTGGAAATCAAGGTCCCGGCAGCATGGGCCGGTGCGGTGGACGCCGAAGCAGGCTGCTGCGACGGCCACGGGCACGCCCATGAAGGCTGCTGCCAGACCCACAGCCACGGCGACTGCTGTTGCGGAGACGAGCCGGAGTACGTGCAAAACGTGATGCGGCCCATTATGGCCCAAAAGGGCGACACCCTGCCGGTTTCTGCCTTCCCCCCGGACGGCATGTTCCCGGTGGGCACGGCGGCTTTTGAGAAGCGCGGCGTGGCCATGAGCGTTCCCGAATGGATTCCGGAAAACTGCATCCACTGCAACCAGTGCTCGATGGTGTGCCCCCACGCGGCCATCCGCCCGGCGCTTTTAAGCGACGAGGAAAAGGAAGCGGCCCCGGAGGGTTTCGACACCCTGCCCGCACTGGGGAAGGAACTGAAGGGCTTTCATTTTCGTATGCAGGTCAACACCCTTGACTGCCAGGGCTGCGGCAACTGCGCCGACATCTGCCCCGCCAAGAAGAAGGCCCTGGTTATGAAGCCCATTCACACCCAGACGGCCAAGCAGGTTCCCCTCCACGAGTTCGCCGTGGCGGTGCCCGCAAAGCCGGGCCTTCTGAAGCGCGACTCGGTGAAGGGCAGCCAGCTTTACACGCCTTTGATGGAGTTCTCCGGGGCCTGCGCGGGCTGCGGCGAAACCCCCTACGTCAAGCTCGTCACCCAGCTTTTCGGCGAGCGCATGATGATAGCCAATGCAACAGGCTGCTCCTCCATCTGGGGCGGCTCGTCGCCATCCACCCCCTACTGCGCCAACGAGGAGGGCTGCGGCCCGGCCTGGAACAACTCGCTGTTTGAAGACCCCGCCGAGCTTGCCTACGGCATGTTGCAGGCCGTGAACGCCCGGCGCGAGGGCCTTGTGAGCATCATGAAGCACGCCATGGAGCACGAGGTGCCCGATTCCGTCAAGGCCGCCATGGAAAACTGGCTGGCCAACATGAACGACGCGGCGGGGAGCAAGTCGGCGGGCGAGGAGTTGATCGAAACCCTCATGAACGAGGCCGAGGGCGAGAGCTACACAGGCGAGATTCTGGAGTTGAACGACCTTCTGACCAAGCGCTCCATGTGGGTGTTCGGCGGCGACGGCTGGGCCTACGACATCGGCTACGGGGGCTTGGACCACGTTCTGGCCTCCGGCGAGGACATCAACGTGCTGGTGATGGACACCGAGGTTTACTCCAACACCGGCGGCCAGAGCTCCAAGGCCACCCCTGCCGGGTCGGTTGCCAAGTTCGCGGCAAGCGGCAAGAAGACCGCCAAGAAGGACCTTGGCCGCATGGCCATGACCTACGGCTACGTCTACGTGGCCTCCGTCGCCATGGGCGCCAACAAGAACCAGCTCATGAAGGCCCTTTCCGAGGCCGAGGCCTATCCGGGGCCGTCTTTGGTCATTTGCTACGCGCCCTGCATCAACCATGGAATAAAGGCCGGCATGGGCAAGAGCCAGGAGGAGCAGGCCCTTGCTGTCAATTCCGGTTACTGGCCCCTCTACCGCTACAACCCGCTTCTGGCCGACGAGGGCAAGAACCCCTTTACGCTGGATTCCAAGGCACCGGACGGAAGCCTCTCGAATTTCCTTGCGGGCGAGGTTCGCTACGCATCCCTTGCCAAGAGCTTCCCGGAGGAGTACACCCGCCTTTCCGCTCTTCTGGCCAAGCAGGTGGACTCGCGTTTTGAGACCTACAAGCTCATGAACGACCCGGCCTCCGTCTGCGCCACGGACGCCAAGGCCGACGAGAAGAAGGACGCGTAAGCGTCAAGATGTTTGAGGTACAATGTGCAAGGGGGGGATTCCGATTATTATCGGAATCCCCCTTTCACGTTTTGGAGTGCCTTGTTCCCTCTTTCCCTCTTGCTTTTTTTGTGAATCCCCTTCAAAAATCCGGCGAGACATCGTACTGTAACGGGTCCGTTCAAACGGCTCTGTCAACGAGGAGGATTTCCCGATGCACCACCCGGACCGCTGCAATTTTTGCGGAATCTGTCTTTCGGAATGCAAATTTGTGGGAATTTCGGCGGAAGACGCCCCCAATGAAGTGAAAAAGCTGGCCGAAGGCGAGGCCCCGGACTGGCTCGACAAGTGCGTGACCTGCTTTGCCTGCGAGGAGCGCTGTCCCAACCAGGCGGGGCCGTTTTTCCGGCTGGCCGCGCGGATGGAGGAGTCGGGCCGCTACTTTTCGCCTGAGATGGTGGACGCCATGCACGCCCACTTCGCGGTGAAGGGCGAGTTCACTCCGCCCAGGGTGGCGGGCCGGGCCGCGAGCCTTTGCACCATCTACACCTTTCTGCCGCCCGAAACCTTCACCGGGGCGCTTTTCGAGGGCCTGCCGGTGCTGAAGGGGCGGTTTTTCTTCTGCCACATAGTCTATCTCCACATGGGAAACCTCACCCATTCCCAGGAGGAAGCACCCCGCACCATAGAAAGACTTGCGGCCACGGGCGCAAGCGAGATAGTATTCGTTCACGAAGACTGCTACGCCATGATAAAGGAAGCCAAGGACCGTGGCGCTCCCGTGCCGTTTAAACCAATTCATCTTTACGAGCACCTTTTGGAGCGCCTCTCGGAAAACCGAGCAAAAATCAGGCCGCTAAACATGAAGGCGGCCTTTCAGCGCCCCTGCGCCCAGCGTCTCGCGCCGGAAAAGGACGCCATCCTGGACGAGATTTTCGCCCTCATCGGCGTAACCAGGGTGGAGCGGAAATTCGACAGGGAAAACGCCATCTGCTGCGGAGAAAACCCCGGGGGAGCCCTTGCCGCAAGGGCGCCCCTCATCGAAATGCGCGGGGCCAACATAGAAGACGCCAGGTCAAACGGAGCGGATGCAATGGTCTTTCTGTGCCCTGTGTGCATCTCCGCCATGGGGCAACAGGTCCGCGACTCCGGGCTTCCCACGATATTTCTGGTTGACCTGTGCCGCATGGCCCTGGGAGAGATTGAAGTTCCATGAAAGACGTACTGGCCTGCCTCCACGAAATAGCCCTGGCCCTCACCGGGACCGACCTCAAACCCTCCCTCTACAGGGTGCTGGACATCCTCGCCGACGGAATGGGCATATCGCGCGGAGCCATCACCATATTGAACCCGGCCTCCCGCGAAATCCGCATCGAGGTCTCCCACGGGCTCTCGCCCACGGCGGTCAAAAAGGGCCGCTACAAGGCAGGGGAGGGCGTCACCGGCAGGGTCATCGAAACAGGCCAGCCCGCCGTGATCCCACGGGTCAGCAGGGAACCGCTCTTTCTCAACCGCACCGGCGAAACAAAACCCGACGGCCAGGAGACCTCCTTCATCTGCGTGCCGGTGATAAAGGGCGACTCCCCGGTGGGCGCGCTTTCCGTCTCCCTCTCCTACGACCCTGCCTACGACCTGGATCAGGCCGAGCACCTTCTCACCGTGGTGGCAGCCATGGTGGCCCAGAAGGCCGCCCACATGGAGGCCCTTGCCTGGGAAAAGGAGCTTCACCGGGAGGAATCTCGGAAACTGAAGGAAAAACTCGCCGGAAAATACTCCGTCAACAACATGGTGGGATCAAGCAACCGCATGAGGGAGGTCTTCCAGATGATCTCCCAGGTCTGCCGGAGCACCGCCACGGTGCTCATAAGGGGCGAATCCGGCACCGGGAAGGAACTGGCGGCTTCGGCCATCCACTATTCCAGCCCGCGCGCGGAAAAGGCCTTCATCAAGGTCAACTGCGCGGCGCTTCCGGTCAATCTCATCGAAAGCGAGCTTTTCGGCCACGAAAAAGGGGCCTTCACCGGAGCTGTCCGGCAAAAACCCGGTCGCTTCGAACTGGCCCACAAGGGCACCATCTTTCTGGATGAAATAGGCTCCATCGGCCCGGACACCCAGTCGCGCCTTCTGCGGGTCCTTCAGGAGCGCGAGTTCGAGCGGGTGGGCGGCGAAAAAACAATACGGGTGGACGTCAGGGTGATAGCCGCCACCAACAAGAACCTGGAACAGGCCGTGGAAGACGGCACCTTCCGGGAGGACCTCTACTATCGCCTGAATGTCTTTCCCATCTACATGCCCCCCCTGCGTGAACGGAAACCCGACATACTCTTGCTGGCCGAGCATTTCCTGTCCATCTACGCAAAAGAAAACAGGAAGGAAATCAAGCGCTTCTCGACACCCGCCATCGACATGCTCATGCAGTACCACTGGCCCGGAAACGTGCGGGAGCTGGAAAACTGCATAGAACGCGCCGTTCTCCTGTGCGAAAGCGGAGTCATCCACTCCTACCACCTGCCGCCCACCCTCCAGACCGGCGAGGAATCAGGCACCCTGCCCAACCGGGCCTTAGGGGACGCGGTAATATCCCTTGAGCGCGAAATGATAATCGACGCTTTAAAAAACACCCAGGGCAACATGGGAAAGGCGGCCCAACTCCTTTCCACGACGCCAAGGAAGTTCGCGTATCGGGCCCAAAAACTAGGCGTCTCCTTCAAAGACTACCGCCAGGGGGGCTGAGAGAGCGAGCTGCTGCGTTGTGCTTCTCTCAGCCCCCCTGGACGAGGCTTGAGGGCAAGGGGGCAAAAGAAAAAAGGAAAAAGTATTGGGTGTCGGCTTTCCTTGCGCGACGTTTTCCTGGCTGGGTTCTGATTTATTAATCATTTCGGGAGGGTTTTAATTCCTGATGGAAGCTGTTTTTTTCCCCCACACCTATGTTTCGGACGACGCGGCGAGGTTTTTCTCGGCCCTGTTCGGCCCGGTCACCGTTTTTCTGCCCACCGACCTGGACGTTCCGGGCAGGTCGCGCCTGGAAGGGCTGGCGGAGGAAAAGGCCCTGGCGCTGGCATTTCCGTTGAAGGAGATAACGGACAGGGCGGCCCTGGCCTCGGCGCTTCGGGACGCGCATTCAGCCGTGAACCGGGGGCTTACCTCGGACGCGGCGCTCGCAATGGCCCTGTCCGGGCGCACCCCCTTCTACGACGACACCCATCCGGGAGCCATCCGGGATCAGGTGAGGGCGGATGGCGCTGTGAAGCAGGAGCCGGATCATTCCACCGAGCTTTTTCTCCATTCGGCCCAGAGCCTGGATTCCGCCCAGTACGAGGCCGCCCTGGCCCTTCTTGCGGTAAGGCTTAAGGAGGCCGCGCTCTTTCGGAAGCTGAACGGTGAGGATGAAAAGGGCGATCCTGCATCCTTCGTGGACGTGCCGCCCCAGGCCGCGTGGCACAGGGTTGACCGGCGCATGAAATTCTTCGGCAGGATGCTCCTGGCCTCCGGCGTCAGTCCGCAATTCCTGGTGACCCGAAGCAGGGAGGCCGTGGACATCCTGAGAGATGTCCACGGAGACTCCATCATACACGACGGAGAGATGGACGTCTCGATCCCCCCCACGGCGAATGAACTCCGCGCCGTGCGCGGCATGGCCGAGGGCCTTCTCAAAAAAGGGGCCGAGGGACGCGCCCCGCTTCCGGTCCCCGCCTTCGGAAGGCCGCCCCTGGATGAGCGCACCATAAAGATGAGGCTTTCCTTCGACGTTGCGGAAATGAACGCGGCGGCCCTTTTCGCGCCCCTTGCGGGAAAGCCCGCGCCAGCGGATGCTTCGGGGCGCACCGTCATTTGTCTCGCAAGCGGCCCTGATTTGTAACAGGCCCGGTGTTTTTGGGAAAGGCGGCGATTTTATGCGGGGACTTACGGTTTTTTGCCCGGTTTACAACGAGGAGGCCCTCATTGAAGGGAACCTCGCCCGCCTTGTGGACTTCCTGGAAAAAAGCGGGATCGGCCCCTTTGAGGTCATAATCGGCGAAAACGGCTCCACCGACCAAAGTCCCCGGATTCTTGAAGCCCTTTGCCGAAAGGACGACCGGATTTCCTGGTTTCATCTGGATGAAAAAGAGGTGGGAACCGCGTTTTCCGAAGGAATCAGAAGGGCGCGCTACGAGAGATTCGTCACGGTGGACATGGACCTGTCCATTGATCTCGATTTCATCAACCGGGCCGTGTCGCTTCTTGAAACCCACGACATCGTCATCGGCTCCAAGATCATGGGGAACCAGAAGCGCCCGTGGCTCAGAAAATCCGTCTCCAACCTCTTCATCATCCTGGCCCGGTTTCTGCTTGGAATAGGCTTTCACGATTATTCCATAGCCGCCAAGGCGTACAGGACCGCTTCCGCCCGCAGATACCTGGATTTCCTGGATAAAAAGACCTTCTACGTGGTGATAATGGTTCACCTCGCCACCGCCGACGGCCTTAAAATCACCGAAATCCCCGTGTCCTGCCACGATATGCGGGAAAGCCGCTTCAACCTTCTGCACGAGGGGGTCTACAAGTTCGGAAACCTGTTTCTGCTGTTTCTGCGGTCGGTGGTGCTGCGAAAAAGGGGATGATGGGCACAGTCTGAAACGGTTTGCGGTAAGTTTCACTCCCACCGTATGACGTGGTTGCCGAAGTCTATGGTGTAGTGGAGGCCGCCCAGGAAGCTCATGCCTAATAGGCCGCTGTAGCTTGCGCCCGAATTTGCCTGGGGCAGTATGATGACCTGAACGCCCCTTTTTGTCTTGGGGCCGACCCTTATGTGATCCAGGGTGGCAAGCCCTGCGGGTATAACCCCGCCGCCCGCCACCTGCATGGCCACCATCTCCGGGTCTTCTATGTTGAGGCGCTCGGCGGTGGCGATATCAATGGCCGTTACCTGGGCCCCCGTGTCCAGAAGAAGGTTTACGGTCACCTGGCGGCCCTGGTAGCTTAGGGTCACGGGAACGATCACCTGGCTGTTCGATATGGTGACCCTGGTTTCCTCCCGCTTTTTTATGGAACCCCGCCCCTCCTTCCTTTCCTTCTCGGCCCTTGCCTTGGCCTTCCGATCCTCCTTGCGCCGGGCGTCCCGCTCCCGCCTCTCACGGTCAAGCTCCTCCTTCTCCTCCGGGGTGAGGGCGTCGGTATCTTCGGAATAGCTTTTAACCGGGGCATTGCCGGCCTTGGGCACCTTGCTTGGGTCGTCGGTATAACGCACCTTGCCGTCTTTGTCCACGTAGCGGTAGAACTCGGCCTCGCCTTTGCCCGGAAGGATTGCCACCAGGAAGGCCGCCAGAAAAAGAAGCGGCAGGAGCTTTAAGCTAGGATGGCTCTTCATAGACAAGGTCCCTGTTGTCCTGAAGCCGTTCGCAAAGGCGCGTGAGGCGGCGGGCCTGGTGGTCGTTGGATATGGCCACGGAAACCGCCTTTTTTCCGCCCACCAGCACCAGGAGCTTGCGCGCCCGCGTGATGCCGGTGTACAGGAGATTTCTCTGAAGCATAACATAATGGCTTGTTGACAGCAACAATACCACCGCCGGATACTCCGAGCCCTGGGACTTGTGGACGCTTGTGGCGTAGGCCAGGGAGAGCTCGTCCAGCTCGGAAAAATCGTAGCGGGCAAAGCCGGTGTCGAAGCGCACCGTCAGCGCCGCGTCCTCCCGGTCTATGCCGGTTATCACCCCGATGTCGCCGTTGTAGATTTCCTTCTGGTAGTTGTTCCTTAGCTGCATCACCTTGTCGCCCACTTTAAACGACCGGCTCATCTTTTCCAGAAGCTCGCCATCGGGGTTTAAAACGGCCTGGAGGGCTGCGTTCAGGGCCAGGGTTCCGGCGGCCCCCTTGTGCATGGGGGTCAAGACCTGGATGTCGTTTACCGGGTCCAGCCCGAAGGCCTTGGGGATGCGCTCGGAGCATAGCTGGATCACGGTTTTCACCATGCGCTCCGGGTCGTCCTCCTCTATGTGGAAAAAATCCGGGTTCCGGTCGGCGGGCAGTGTTATTACGGATTTTCCCGCGTTCACCCTGTGGGCGTTCTGAACGATGAGGCTTTTTTCCGCCTGGCGGAAAATTTCCGTAAGCTCGAAAACCGGAACCCTGCCGGAGGCCATGATGTCCTTTAAGGCGTTGCCCGGCCCCACCGGCGGAAGCTGGCTTACGTCGCCCACCAGAAGCACCGAGGCGCTCATGGGCACGGCCTTCATGAAGTGGTGCATCAGAAAGGCGTCCACCATGGAGGCTTCGTCGATTATGAAGATGTCGGCCTCAAGGGGGTTTTCCTCGTTCTTGGTGAAAACCTCGTGGATGGGGTCGTAGGCCAGGAGCCTGTGGATGGTGACGGCCTCCCTTTTGGTGACCTCGCTCAAGCGCTTGGCGGCCCGGCCCGTGGGGGCGGCCATGCGGATCCTTTTCCCCATTCCGTCGCAGACGTGAGCTATGGAATTCACAAGCGTAGTCTTGCCCGTTCCGGGGCCGCCCGTTATAACGCCGAAACGGCATGAAACAGCGCGGGCCAGGACGTCCAGCTGGCCCGGTGAAAGCTCTATGGCCATGCGGCGGTTGACCTCTTCCAGGAGCCGGTTTTTATCGGTATCCGCCCTGTGTTCGGGCACTGAGAGAAAGGCGGCGAGGCGGCGGGCAAGGCCGGTTTCCACGGCGTGGAAGGTGGGCAGGTAAACGGCGCGCCCGGCCTCCGGCAGGGGGTCGGCTATAATTTTGCCTTTGAGTATCAGGCGGTTGGCGGCCTCGGCCACGACGCTTACTTCGGCGTCCACAAGGCGGGCGGCGGAATCGTAGAGGTCGGTTTCCGGAAGGTAGAAATGGCCGTTTCCGGCTGCCTGGGAAAGGGCGTGGAAGATGCCCGCCTCCATGCGCACGGGCGCGTCCTTGGGAATGCCGAGCTTGCGGCCTATGGCGTCGGCGGTGACAAAGCCTATCCCCGAAACCTCCAGGGCCAGCCTGTAGGGGTTCTGGCGAAGGACCGAGATGGTTTCATCGCCGTAGGTGGCCATTATGCGGCCCGCGTAGCCTGGAGTGATGCCCTGGCCGGTGAGGAAAACCAGGGTCTCCCTCTGGCTTTTTTTGGCCTTCCAGTCCTCCATCATAAGGGCCAGCTTGTTTTCGCCTATGCCCTTCACCTTTAGAAGCAGCGACGGATTTTCATCCATCACGTCAAGGGTCTTGTCCCCGAACTTGTTGACGATGCGTTCGGCCAAAGAGGGGCCAAGGCCCCTGATGAGGCCGGAGCCCAGGTATTCCCGTATGCCGTCGGCGGTGGCTGGCATGATGACCTGGAAGCTTTTGACCTTAAACTGCCGCCCGAATCGCGGATGGCTCTCCCACTCGCCCGTCACCCGAAGGCTTTCCCCCACGTCCAGCCGCCCCATGTTGCCCAGAAGGGGCACCAGGCCCTCGTCTTCGGTATCCAGGCGGGCTATGGTGAAGAGGTTTTCCTCGTTGTGAAAGGTGATGGCCGCAACCCGGCCTGTCAGTTCGGGCATGATCTCAGGCTCCGTTTTGGCTTGCGATCCATTTTGCCGCAGCAAGAAGGTCGTCGCAGAAAAGATCCACCCGGATGTTTTTTTCCATGCACTCGGCCCGGGCCTTAAGGCCGTTTCCGGTGGCCACCAGAACCGTTTTTCCGATCCCCGCGCGGCCCGCCGCGTCCATGTCCTTGGCGCTGTCGCCGATCATGAAGGCGTCTTTCGGATCGATCCCGTATTTTTTTGCGGCGGAAAGAATCATCCCCGGCTTTGGCTTTCGGCATTCGCAGCCGTCTGCGGGCTTGTGGGGACAGAAGAAGATGTCCGTTATCCCGCCGCCCGCCTCTCTTACGGCCTTAGCCATGTTTTCGTGGGTTCGGGAAAGGGTTTCAGGCGCTATCATGCCCCGGCCCAGAATGGACTGGTTGGTGACGATGACCAGGGAAAAGCCCGCGTCTTTCAACATTGCCAGGGCCTCAAGGCTTCCGCTCAAAAACTCGAATTCCTCCCAGGTCTTGACGTACTGGTCCGAATCCCGGTTTATCACCCCGTCCCGGTCGCAAAAAACGATCTTCAATTTCTCTCCCCAAGGTTAAAAGCAAATTCCCGGCTTGCCGCAACCTCTGTATTTATCCGCAATAAAGCCGCCATACTTTTGCTGTGGGCAGCGCCCCCTTCCGCCCCGGTAAGGGCGATCACAAGCTGGTGTCTGGTGTCTGAAACAACCAATAGCACCTCGTCCAGGGGGCCTGAGAACGATGAGCCGCAAGGCGCGCGAGCGAGTGGTGAGTGAGCGTACGCTTTTGTACGTGATTGAGCCGCGAGGCGAAGCGCAACACAGCGGATCGCGTTCTCAGGCCCCCTGGTTATTCGGCGACGATAAAGGCCTGCGGATATCCTTTTTTATGCACCACCCGCTCGAACTCCCTGGCCTTGTCCAGGGTATGGCTTCTCCCGACCCTCACCCTGTGAAAGGTCTCCCCGCCGACTTCGGCGGTAACCACGTGGACGTCGTTGTATTTTTCCGAAAGCCCGCTCTTCATCCTCTCCGCGTTGGCCGGGTCCTTGAAGGACCCCACCTGGATGGAGAACTTGCCAACGTAATACACGTTCACCTTGTCGGGCGAGGTTCCGCCGGGTGCGGCCACGGCCTCCATGACAACGGGAGCGGTCCCATCGGCCACAAGGCCCAGTTCCGTGGCCGCAGCCTTGGAAAGATCGATTATCCTTCCGGAAACAAAGGGGCCGCGATCGTTTATGCGCACCAGAACGCTCCTGCCGTCGTCCTTCCTTGTGACCCTCACGCGGGTGCCCAGGGGAAGGGTCTTGTGGGCGGCGGTCATGGCGAACATGTCGTATATCTCACCGCTGGCCGTGGGCTTTCCGTGAAAATCCGGCCCGTACCAGGAAGCCACGCCCTGCTCGGCGAAACCGCGCGCGTCGGGAATGGGCTGGTACCAGTCGTTTCCTATGCGGTAGGGCTTGGGATAACCGGCCTTGGGGGGCGGGGCGGAAGTTGTTCCGCATCCCCAAAACATGGCGGTTAGAATTAGGACGCATGTTGAAATACAAATGAGGCGCTTTGGGGCCATCTTATACAAGAGGCGGAAATGCTTCATGATTTGGCTTCCCGGCGGCTTTGTTTCTGTTTGCGTTCCCTTGCAAGGCGGGAAAGGGCGGCCTGCATGGCGGTTTCAACCTTGTCGGCGCAAAGGCGCACGTAAGGCTCGTCGGCTGCGGCTTCGGGGCCTTGGCGGTCGAAGCTAATGGGCTCCATGATTTCCATCAGAATTTTTGACGGCCAGGGTATCAAAAGGGGCGGCGGGCCGAAGGTGAGCCCTAAGGGCATTGAAAGAGTAAGGGGCCACACTTCGGTCCTGAAAAGCCTTGGAATGGGCAGCCGTTTCGCCACGTAGGGCATGTCGTCGATTATGATGAAGACCGACTGCGCCCCTGCTGTGACCACCGGCACTATGGGCACGTTTTCGGAAAGGGCAAGCCGGATGTAGCCGGTGCGTCCGCCGAAAACTATTTTGTTGCGGTTGCGGAAAGGCCGGCACGAGTCAAGCTCGCCGCCCGGATAGACAAGCACCTTGCCGCCTTTTGCGAACACCCTGTGCGCGTTTTCGTGGCTTGCGCGTATTGCCCCGGCCATTACCGCAAGATGGGAGATAAAGGGCACGGTCACGCCGAAATCATGGGCCAGGGCGTAGGGCAGGTCGTCAAGCCCCCGGGCCTTGTACACCGCGCCGTAAAAAATCCCGGTGTCCATGGTGAAGGTGCACATGTTGTGGTTGCCCACGTAGAGGGCCGCTCCCTTGGGTATTCTTTCCAGGCCCGCGACGTTCGCCCTGAAATACTTTGAAAGCGCCCAACCTATGCCCGGAATCAGCGCGTCGATCAAATACGGGTTGCGGTTTTTGAGGGAATCGCCGTCAATGCGGATTTTCCTCATCACGCGGCCATAAGCGGAAGAGACCCTGGCTCCCGGATTCGGCTTTAACGCGGAAAGGAGTTTCATGATTTTTCGCCCCGGCGTCCGCCCTTTTGTTTGCGCTCCCTGGCAAGGCGGGAAAGGGTGGCCTGCATGGCGGTTTCCACCTTGTCGGCGCAAAGGCGCACGTAGCGGTCGTCGCTTGCGGCTTCGGGGCCTTGGCGGTCGAAGCTGATGGGCTCCATGACTTCGATTATAATCTTTGAGGGCCAGGGCAGAAAAAAGAGGCCGGGGCCAATTACAAGCCCCCAGGGAAGGCACAGGGTGATTGGCCAGACCTCGCTTCTAAAAAGCTTGTCGAACCTGAGGGTTTTGGCGATTTTGCGGCCGTCTGTGAGTATGATGTAAACCGAGTGGGCCCCGGCGGCCACAACCGGCACTATGGGCACGTTTTCCGAGATGGCCAGGCGCACGTAGCCGGTGCGGCCCCCGAAGACTATGCGGTTTCTGTGCTTGAAGGGCCTAAGCGCGTCCACGTCTCCGCCCGGATAGACTATGGCCTTTTTTCCGGCTGCGAATATTTTGGCCGCGTTTTCGTGGCAGGCCCTTATGCCGCCAAAGGAGGCTATGAAGTCCCTGGCAAGGGGCAGGAACATGGCGGCGTCGTGGGCCAGGCCGTATGGAACCGCGTTTATGCCGTGCATTCTGAATGCTTCGGCTGCGAAGATGAAGGAATCCAGCGAAAGCATCCCCATGTTGTGGTTGCCCACGTAAAGGGCCGCGCCTTGGGGGATTCGAGAAAGGCCCCTTACTTCCGCCCGGAAGTATTTGCCAAGCAGAAAGCTCACCGGCGTGGAAATCCACTCGATCATGGTCTCCGAGCGGTTTTCCATGGAATCGCCGTCAAAGCGGGTTTTGCCCTTGAAAAGATCGTAGATGGACATGGCCTTCCCCCGAAACCGCTTGCGTTCTCAGCACTCCAGGCAGTCTTTGGTGAGGGACTTGTCGAAGTCCACGGGGTAGCGGCCGTCGAAGCAGGCCCGGCAGTAGAGGTTTTTGGCGTCGGGCTCGCCCGTGGCGGCCAAAAGCCCTTCGTGGGAGAGATAATGCAGGCTGTCCAGGCCCAGGAGATCAGCCAGTTCCTGCTCGGTCTTGTCGGTTGCCACAAGCTCGCCACGCGTGGAAAAGTCGATGCCGTAGTGGCAGGCAAAGCGGTGGGGCGGGCAGGAAACCCGCATGTGGATTTCCTTGACCCCAAGCTCCCGAAGGGCCTTGACGCGGGTGCGGGCCGTGGTGCCGCGAATTATGGAATCCTCCACGATTATTATGCGCTTGTCCCGCAACAGATTCTTGACGGGGTTCAGCTTCACCCGGACCCCGAAATCCCTCATGCTCTGGCTTGGCTGGATAAAGGTGCGGCCCACGTAGTGGTTTCGTATCATGCCCATCTCGAAGGGGATTTTCGACTGCTCGCAGTAGCCTAAGGCCGCGTAGTTGCCCGAATCTGGAAAGGGCATTACAAGGTCCGCAGGCGGCGCGGACTCCCTTGCAAGAATGCGGCCCATTGCCTTGCGCATTTCGTAGACGTTGTGCCCCATGATGTCGGAGTCGGGCCGGGCGAAGTAGATGTACTCGAAGATGCAGAAGGCCTTTTTTTCGGCTGCCCCGGCGGATATGCTTCTTATGCCCTTGTCGGTTATGATGACGATTTCTCCGGGCTCGATTTCCCGCTCAAAGGTGGCTCCCACAAGATCGAGCGCGCAGGTCTCCGAGGCCAGCACCCATGTTCCGTTGGCACGGCCAAGGCACAGGGGCCGGAACCCGTGGGGGTCCCTAAGCCCTATCAGCTCGCCTTCGCTTGTGAGCATCACGAAGGAATAAGCGCCCTTCACCCTGGACGCGCTTTTTACCAGGGCGCTTTCAAGGCCGGAATCCAGGTTCTTGATGAAAAGGTGCAGGAAAACCTCGGTGTCCATGGTGGTCTGGAAGATGGAGCCGGTCTTTTCAAGCTCGTCCCTGAGGGTGTGGGCGTTTACGAGGTTGCCGTTGTGGGCCACCGCGTAGGAGCGCTTCCTGTGGCGCACCACGAAGGGCTGGGCGTTGGCGATGACCGAGCCGCCGGTGGTGGAGTAGCGCACCTGTCCTATGGCCGTGCGGCCTTCCAGAAGGGACAGGGCGTGATGGGAGAACACGTCGGAAACAAGCCCCATGCCCTTGTGGCTTACGATGGCGTCGTCACGGTGAACCGCTATGCCCGCCGATTCCTGGCCCCGGTGCTGGAGGGCGTAAAGCCCGAAATAGCATAACCGGGCCGCTTCCTCGTGGTTGTGGACCCCGAACACTCCGCATGCTTCGCGTGGCTTCTCGAATTCTTCCATGTCGTTTCCCGGAAAGGCTTGATGCGGAAAGAGGCTTGATCCCGAAGATAAGGAAAATAGGGATGCCCTCCTTTTGCCGCGCCCTTCCTCCTTTTCAAAAAATTGTTCGCCCCGTTTGGCCCTTCGGCCATAAGCTGCGCCAGATGCCCCCAAAACCGCTACTTATAGTAATCCTGCAAGGCCCGAACGTCCAGACCCTTCTCCTGCACTTTAAGAATGGCCGCGCATGTGGCCCTGGCCCCGGCGATGGTTGTGACGTAGGGCACCCCGTGCAGAAGGGCGGCGCGCCTTATAGCGTAGCCGTCTTTTGCCGCCCGGCTCCCTGTGGACGTATTTATGAGAAGCGCCACCTCACCGTTCTTGATGGCGTCCACCGCGTGGGGCCGTCCTTCGGAAACCTTCCTTATGGTTTTGGCCGGAATGCCCTTTTCGGACAAAAAGGCCGCCGTGCCGCTGGTGGCGATTATCTCGAACCCGGCCTTTGAAAGCCGTTCGGCTACTTCCACGATGCTTTGCTTGTCATGGTTTGATACGGACACGAAAACAGACCCGGAAAGGGGCAGTTTCTGGCCCGCCGCGTACTGGCTCTTGGCGTAGGCCGCGCCGAAATCAACATCAATGCCCATGACCTCGCCGGTGGATTTCATCTCAGGCCCAAGAAGAGGGTCAACACCGGGGAAGCGGTTGAAGGGAAAGACCGCCTCCTTCACCGCCACGTGGTTGAGGACGACTTCTTCAGTGAACCCAAGGTCTTTTAAGGTGCGGCCAAGCATGACTTTTGTTGCGACCTTGGCGAGCGGCACACCCGTGGCCTTGCTTACAAAGGGCACCGTGCGGGAGGCCCTTGGGTTGACCTCGATAATGTACAAAAGCCCGTCTTTTACGGCGTACTGGATGTTCATGAGCCCCTTCACGCCAAGCTCCTTAGCCAGGGCCCTGGTTGCGGCGCGTATCTGGTCCAGGATTTCGGGCGACAGGCTCCGGGGCGGAAGCACGCAGGCGGAGTCCCCCGAATGGACCCCGGCGGCCTCGATGTGCTCCATGATCCCGCCTATCACCGTCTCGTGGCCGTCGCAGACCGCGTCCACGTCGATTTCCGTGGCTTCCTCCAGAAACTTGTCGATAAGGACCGGATGGCCGGGCGAAACCTCCACCGCCTCGCGTGCGAATTTTATCACGCTCTCCCTGTCATGCGCCACTGTCATGGCCCTGCCGCCCAGAACAAAGGAGGGCCGCACCATCACCGGGTAACCGAGCTTTTCCGCGATGGCCGCAGCCTCTTCCACCGAAAGGGCCGTGCCGTTTTCCGGCTGGCGAAGCCCCAGCTTGTTCAGAAGGACCGTGAAGAGCTTGCGGTCCTCGGCCCTCTCGATGGATTCCGGCTGCGTTCCCAGAATGGGAACGCCTGCGCGGGAAAGTTCGCCAACAATGTTCAAGGGAGTCTGCCCGCCGAACTGAACGATGACCCCGTAAGGCTTTTCGGAGGCCACGATGGATAGCACGTCTTCGGCTGTGACCGGCTCGAAGTAGAGCTTGTCGGATGTGTCGTAGTCCGTGGAGACTGTTTCCGGGTTGGAGTTGACCATTATGCTTTCCACGCCCTCCTCCTTAAGCGCAAAGGAGGCGTGAACGCAGCAGTAGTCGAACTCTATGCCCTGGCCTATGCGGTTGGGGCCGCCTCCCAGGATCATCACCTTCTTGCCGTCGGTTTTCCGGGACTCGTCCTCGGCCTCGTAGGTGGAATAATAATAGGGCGTTACCGCAGTGAACTCCGCCGCGCAGGTGTCAACCAGCTTGTAGACCGGGGTGACGCCCAACTCAAGGCGGGCCGTCCTGACGCCGTGCTCGGTGTTTCCCGTAAGAAATGCTATCTGGCGGTCGGAAAAGCCAAGGCCCTTCACCCTCGCAAGTTCTTCGGGCGCAGGGGATGCACCCAGGTTTCTCACCAACTCCTCGGAATCTATGATCTCCTGCAAATGATAGAGGAACCAGGGGTCTATGCGGGTGATTTCGTGGATTTCCTCGATGGTCATGCCAGATATCAGGGCGTAGCGCAGGTAAAAGAGCCGCTGGCTGTTGGGGGTGGAGAGCTTCTCGATTATGGCGGCCCGGTCGGGAAGGGTTTCCGGGTCCTTGCCGTCCGCCCCGAAACCGGCCCGACCGATTTCCAGCGAACGAAGGCCCTTTTGCAGGGCTTCCTTGAAGGTGCGACCTATGGCCATGGTCTCCCCAACACTTTTCATGGCGGTGGTGAGAAGGTCTTGGGTGCCGGAAAATTTCTCGAAGGTGAACCTTGGAATTTTCACCACGCAGTAGTCTATGGTGGGCTCGAAGGATGCCCGTGTTTCGCGTGTGATGTCGTTCTGGATTTCATCCAGGGTATAGCCAACCGCAAGTTTCGCTGCGATTTTCGCTATGGGAAAGCCGGTGGCCTTGCTGGCCAGGGCGGACGAGCGGGAGACCCTGGGGTTCATCTCGATTATGACCAGCTCGCCGTTTTCCGGGTTCACGGCAAACTGGACGTTGGATCCGCCCGTTTCCACGCCTATTTCCCGCATCACCGCAATGGTTGCGTCCCGCATGGCCTGGTATTCGCGGTCGGTGAGGGTCTGGGCCGGGGCCACGGTGATGGAATCCCCCGTGTGTACGCCCATGGGGTCGAGGTTTTCGATGGAGCAGATGATGACCACGTTGTCGTTCTTGTCGCGCATCACCTCAAGCTCGTATTCCTTCCAGCCAAGGATGGATTCCTCGATCATCACCTGGCCTATCATGCTTGCGCTAAGCCCGCTTTTTGCGATCTGGTCCAAATCCTCCACGTTGTAGGCCACCCCGCCCCCGGTTCCGCCAAGGGTGAAGCTTGGGCGAACGATGACGGGAAAACCGATGACCTTCGCGGCTTCCTGGGCTTCGGCCACGCTTTTCACGAAGGACGAGGCCGGGACGCGCAAGCCTATGTTTTCCATGGCTTTTCTGAAAAGCTCGCGGTCTTCGGCCTTTTCGATTACGGCCACGTTCGCGCCTATCATCTCCACGCCATAGCGCTCGAACACCCCGCGCTTGGCGCATTCAACGGCGGTGTTCAAGCCCGTCTGGCCTCCAAGGGTGGGGAGCACCGCGTCCGGCCTCTCCTTTTCTATTATGCGCTCCACGGCTTCCGGGGTGACCGGTTCGATATAGGTGCGGTGGGCGAACTCCGGGTCGGTCATGATGGTGGCCGGGTTGGAGTTCACCAATACAACCTCGTAGCCTTCTTCCTTGAGGGCCTTCACCGCCTGGGTGCCGGAATAGTCGAATTCGCAGGCCTGGCCGATAATGATCGGCCCTGCTCCGATTATGAGGATTTTCTTTATGTCTGTGCGCTTGGGCATGGAAAGCCTACCGATTCTTCATCATGTTGACGAAATCATCAAAAAGGTATTGGGCGTCGTGGGGGCCGGGGGCCGCTTCCGGGTGGTACTGGGCCGCGAAAAGCGGCAGACTCTTGTGCCGGAAGCCTTCGCAGGTGTCGTCGTTCAAGTTGACGTGGGTAAGTTCCACGTCAGCCGGAAGGCTCTTTTGATCCACCGCGAAGCCGTGATTCTGGCTGGTTATCTCGATCCTGCCGTTTAACAGGTTCTTCACCGGCTGGTTCAGGCCCCTGTGGCCGAATTTCAACTTGTAGGTTTTGGCCCCAAGGGCAAGGCCCAGAATCTGGTGGCCCAGGCAGATGCCGAACATGGGGACTTTTCCCGCAAGCGCCCTGGCCGTATCAATGGCGTAATCAAGGGGTTCCGGGTCGCCGGGGCCGTTTGAGAGGAACACGCCGGAAGGCTTTAGGGACATGGCCTTTTCCGCGCCGAACCGGGCCGGAACGATGACCACCTCGCAGCCTGCGGCTTCCAGGCTTCGGGCGATGTTGTACTTTATGCCGAAATCAAAGGCCGTAACCCGTGGGCGTCCGTCTGTTGTGCGCCAGACGGAGGGATTAAGGTCCGATGCCCCGACAAACTCCTTTTCATCGTTCACGAGCCGATAGGGCCTGTCCGTGGAGACTCCGCCCGCAAGGTCCAGGCCCGCCATGCTTGGCACCTCTGAAACCACCCTTTTTGTAAGGGATGCCGGGTTCAAATCCTTGGTGGAGATCATACCCCGCATGGCCCCTTTTTCGCGGATGTGGCGCACAAGGGCGCGGGTGTCGAAGCCGCAGATTCCAAGCACGTTTCCGCTAATCAGGTAATCGCGCAGGGCTGCTGTGGAGCGGAAGTTGTTGGGATGCTCCTGGTATTCCCGTATCAGAAAGGCCGCCACCTGGATTCGGTCGCTTTCGAGGTCTTCCGGGTTGGTGCCGTAGCTGCCCACAAGGGGATAGGTCATGCAGACCATCTGGCCTTGGTAGGAGGGATCCGTTAAAACCTCCTGGTAGCCGGTCATGCCCGTGTTGAAAACAACCTCTCCGCCCGCTTCGCCCCCGCCCGTAAAGCTCGCGCAGTTGAAACACCGCCCGTCCTCCAGGGCCAGAAGGGCCTTTTGCATCTCCATCTTTTTCGCCTCCTTGCGGTTCCGTAACAAAACTTCTTTAGATACCACATTGGCCGCTCAAATCAAGATGAATGACGGATATATGAACCGGGAAAGGACGAGTGGAAAAACAAGGGCCGCGAACGGATAGAATTTTAATCCGGCCCGGCCCTTTGCCTTTGAGACATAAGCAAGGACTGCGGCAGCCGGACGAAATCTGCAAGGGAGGAATATTCGTTTTCACATTTAACCCCGTCACGCCACCTGCAGAAATACCACCTGCTATTGCAAATAAGGCCCACTTTGTGTACGATAATACAAACTCAATTTCACTCAAGGTTTTGCGCAGCAATGTCCCCGAAGTGACTGTTAAGGCAGCCCCTGCACGGGACAATGCATCCAGGGGATTTATTGGCTCAAAGCTGAATCACCGCATAAACGAAGAGGGCCGGAATGAAACGCAGAATTTTGATGTGTCTTGCCGTTTTTTCGATGTTTTGTCTGGCTTCGTCGGGTATCAACGCCGCTGTCGGCGATTTCGCTTTGATTCACGACTTCGCTGGCGGAAACGACGACGGCTCGAACCAGTACTCGCAAAGGCTCATAACCGACGGCGCGAAACTTTACGCCATCACCGAACAAGGTGGAGACAACAATTTAGGAACAATTTATTCCATGAACATGGACGGTGGTGGTTTTACCCTTTTGCACGATTTCGCCTCCGGCCAGACCGACGGCGGATATCCGACCGGCTCCCTTCTCCATTCAGCCGGAAAGCTCTACGGCACTGCGGTATACGGAGGGAGATTCGGCAATTGGGGTGTCATATTTTCGATGAACACGGACGGCTCAGGATTCACCCTGATCCACGAATTCGCAGGTTTCCCGGCTGACGGCGCCCTACCTGTGGCCTCGCTGCTGCTCTACAGCGGAAAGCTCTGCGGCTTGACCAACGCGGGCGGGTCCATCGGCAGGGGTACCGCCTTTTCCATGAACACGGACGGGTCTGCCAGCGCCCTTATTCACGAGTTCGCAGGCGGGGTGGACGACGGGAGTTATCCCTACGGATCCCTCGTTCTTTCAGGGAGCAAATTTTTCGGAATGACCCGCTGGGGCGGCGACAACGACAAGGGCGTTATCTTTTCGATGAATCCGGACGGCTCAGGATTCACCCTGCTTCACGAGTTCGCCGGAGGATCGAACGACGGCGCAGAGCCCTTCGGAACACCCATCGTTTCTGGCGGCAAACTCTACGGCATGACCAACCTTGGCGGAGACAACGACAAGGGGGTGATATTTTCGATGAACATGGACGGCTCAGGATTCACCCTGCTTCACGAGTTCGCCGGAGGATCGAACGACGGCAGCTTTCCTCTCGGAGATCTCGCTATCTACGACTCAAAACTCTACGGAATGACGGGCCAGGGAGGGGACAACAATTTCGGCGTACTTTTTTCCATCAAGACCGACGGAACCGAATTCAGCCTTCTGAAGGAATTGTCAGGACCTGACGGACGCACCCCAAATTTTGAGGCCCCGCTGATTTCAGGCGGCTTCCTTTATGGGGCTACTTATCGCGGCGGAAGTAACGACCGTGGCGTCGTCTTCAAATATGAGCTCCCTGCCCCAGCGCCACAGCCGCCGGTCGTGCCCCACTGCTTCGCCCAAATCAAAAGCCCCCCAAAGTTGATTCAGCCACGGGGACGCTTTCCACGCCTCATGAAGCGCCAGGCGACTTCCTGTAAGAAAAGCTCCTCGGAAGTGAAAAGTTTCACTTCATTTGTTTCATTTCTTGTTGCGTCAACCGGAAAAATTGAATTAAAATTTGATAATTAGGATGATTATTATTTTGCGATTCCGGGGTTCTTCCTTCGCGCATATTTCCGGCGGCGGAAAAAAGGGGCTGTTCCGGCCTTGGAAAACCTTCAAACAGAATTCTCAAAGGGGGCCCGGGTGAAAAAGAAACTGGCTTTTACCGCCGCCGTTTTTATCGCGCTGTGCATCACCGCGTTGGGCATTTACGCAGCAGTGGGGGATTTTACCCTTCTTCACCAGTTCGCGGGCGGAGCCGATGACGGCTTCAACTTACTTTCCCAAAAAGTGCTCGTTTCAGGCGGAAAAATCTACGGAATGAGTTTTCAGGGCGGAGACACGAACTGGGGCGTCATTTATTCCATGAACACGGACGGAACCGGCTTCACCCTTTTGCACGAGTTCACGGGCGGCGCGGATGGCGGGGGCAGTCCATATGGCTCCCTCATCGCCATCGGCGCAACTTTGTACGGCATGACAAACGGCGGCGGAGACTCGGGCGCAGGGGTCATTTTTTCGATCAACCAGGACGGAAGCGGCTTCACCCTCTTGCACGAGTTCACGGGCGGCGCGGCTGACTGGGGCAGTCCATATGGCTCCCTCACTCTTTCGGGCGGAAAACTCTACGGCATGACAATCTTTGGCGGCGACGCGGGCTCGGGAACGATTTTTTCCATAAACACCGACGGCACCGGGTTCACCCGCTTGCACGAGTTCGCGGGCGGCGCGGATGACGGATCGAATCCCTTGGGCTCGCTGACCGCTTCCGGAGGAAAGCTTTATGGCATGACAAACAGCGGAGGGGACTCGACCAGGGGGGTGATCTTTTCAATAAACGAGGACGGCTCCGGGTTCACCCTGCTGCACGAATTTTCAGGGGGCGGGAATGACGGGTTTAGTCCCCGTGGCTCGCTCCTTCTATCAGGCGGCAAGTTCTACGGCATGGCGTTTAACGGCGGGGATTGGGACAGGGGCGTCATCTTTTCCATGAACCAGGACGGCTCCGGGTTCGCGCTCCTGCACGAGTTTGAAGGCGGCGCAAATGACGGCGCTTCTCCTTTGGGGGATCTCGCTCTTTACGACGGGAAGCTTTACGGCATGTCCCTGATAGGCGGCGATGCAGACAGAGGCGTATTGTTTTCCATCAATCCCGACGGATCGGGATTCGGCCTGCTGAGGGAATTTGCGGGAGCGGACGGCCACATGCCTTACCTGGAAGGCCCGGTGGTTTCAGGAAATTTTCTTTATGGCGCCACGTACATAGGAGGGGCTGCCAACGGGGGGGTGGTTTTCAGGTACGAGCTTCCGGCTGTCGCGCCACAGCCACCGGTCGTACCCCATTGCTTCATCAACACCCTGTTCTGATTCAGCGCTCTTGCGATTGAATCGGAATTGAATCGGAGCGGAACAAAAAGGCCGTGCCGGATGGAATTTTTCATCCGGCACGGCCCTTTTATTTCAGTAAGCAAATGGCCTCAGGGCGTGTGTTTCGGAAGGCGAGGCAGCCAGCGGGGGGTTTCGGCGCGGTACTCGTCGTAGGAGCCGGGAAAGCGCCGGGAAAGATGGGGCTCCTCGTAGAGCACAACGAACAGATGAAAGCCAAGCCATAAAAGCGCGCCGTAGATCACGATCCGCAAGGATGCGAAATAGAGAGCCCAGCCCAGGATGACCAGGAGAACCCCCACGTACATGGGGTTTCGCACGAATCGGTAGAGGCCGCGCACTACCAGCACCTTGGGCGGGTCTATGGGTGCGGGGGTTCCCCTGCCTGTAACGGCGAAGTCCCACACGCATTTTCCCGCCACAGCCGCGCCCAAAACAAAAGGAATCACCGAAACCGCCCGCAGGAGCGGCCAGCCGCCGCAGTCCGGCCCCCCAAGCCATACCGGCACAGCCACCGCCGCCACGCCCGGCACCAGGATCACGAACACGAGATTCTTGAGAAAGAGCATTCCCGAAGCCCGCCACGGTTA
Source organism: Deltaproteobacteria bacterium (assembly GCA_016235345.1). Classification (NCBI taxonomy): domain Bacteria; kingdom Pseudomonadati; phylum Myxococcota; class Myxococcia; species Deltaproteobacteria bacterium. The sequence goes on from JACRLG010000001.1 coordinate 28,390, forward strand.
AAAAGGCGTAAACAAGATGAGCCGCAAGGGTTGGTCTTTAAACAGGCGAGGCCGATCAAAAGCGATGAGCCGCAAGGCGCGCAAGTGGGCGGCGGCGGAGCGTGCTTAATGCACGTGAGCACGCCGCCCGCGCAGCGCAACACAGCGGATCGCGCTTTTGGACGGCCGGGCTAAATATCATCAGAGAAGTCGTCCGCCAGGTCCTCGTCCTGAACCTTCAGGTTCACCGGCTCGTCATCCAGGTCGTCGGCCTCCAGAAGCGCGTCGTCGCCGAACTCGTCGTCGATGTAGTCGGTCTCGCCATCGGAGTCGCCTTCCTCCGGTGCGGGCTTGGCCTCGTAGCGTTTGGGCTCGATGGGCGGAGCTGTGATCTCCTCCACGTTAAGCTCGTCGGTCTCGCTGCGCTTGTCCCCGTAAAGGCTGATTATTTTTTCGGAGATGGCTGCGGCGGTCTTTGCGGGCGGGAAGAATTTTTCGTTGCGGAAGGCCAGGGTGACGGCGCTTGCGCCTTCCATCACCGCCTTTTCCATGAGTGCCGCCGGATAGTCCTGAACGCCCAGAACGTCGTTTTCGTCTTCGGTGCGGCGAACGAGCTCGGTTATGATGAGGCTCGATTTCGCGTCATCGCGCTTGATGTTGTAAATGTAGCGCATGGGGAACACGCCTTTCTTGGAGAGGTCGTTAAACTTTTTACCGAAGGCTGTGAAACATGAATTTTACGGGATGTCAAGGCGCTTCACGCGGAAGCGGGATAGAGCACCGCGTTCGCCCTGACCGGGCCGCCCGCAGGAGGGGTGAAATCGAAGACAACCGACAGAAATTCCATGATGATTTTAAGTGTCGCGCCCCACAGGATTTCGCTTCCTCCGTTCGGCTCGCGCACCAGAAAGCAGGGCACATCCACCGAGGAAGCGCCGAAGGCCGCCGCAAACTTTCCGGTGAGGGCCAGGCTGTAGGTTCCGTAATTTTCGGGCCTGAAAAGCTCCGGCAGGGGGAGGAGCACGTTCTTTTCGATCTCGCGGCCTGTTCTGACGGCGGCGTCCGGGCTGATGAGGCCAACGGCGGGGTAGATGATCCGGGTCCGGGTGGCCATTCGGTGGGCCGGGAGCGCGCCCAGGAACTCCACCTTTGACGGGGAAAGGCGCATTTCCTCCCAGGACTCCCGCAAGGCGTTGGCCAGGAAAAAGCGGATGGCGTTCCGGGTTACCGGGTCCCGGCGGGCGGCCTCCCGAAAACCCGGATTCTTGCGAAGGGGCAGGACAAGGGGAAGAAGGACGCTTGCCATGAACCGGTCCGCCCAGGGGTGCGGATGGCCGCCCGGAAAGCACAGGTCTCCGGGCTGGGGCACGTGGGCCGAACGCTTGTTGAGCACGAAGGCGTAGCTTTTGAGCTCGTCGCCGCTTCCCGTCCTGCGCAGAAGGGCCAGAACCCCGGCTTCCTTCCACAGGATTCCGTTTTGGCCCTGGCCGCAGATGAAGGCCTTTTCCTGCCCGTAGCCAAGCTCGGCCCTGGCCAGCCTGTTTATTATAAGGTCTTTCAAGACGCCTTGATGGTCCTTTTGTTAAACCGGAGAGCGAACAACTCATCCTGCCCGCGTTCCCAGGAAAACCATACACCATCGCCGAATGGAAATTGATAACCTCTCGGCAAATTTATAGAAGCCATCTCAAAAATAAAATATCTGCCGGACAAAACCGACAACCTCCCAAGACGTAGCGTAACTCACAATCCAGCCATGTGCTGATCTGTCAGGTCAATACCGTCACTGAACCGCTCGCCTGCCGTTAAAATAGTAATCCCTGAAACGCATAAGGATTAATTATTAGCCACATTAAACAAAATAAAATAACACAAAGCTTGAAAAATGGATAAATTATTAATATAATAAGAAATACCTTATTATAAATTGATAAATAAATGAATTTGTGCTTTATGAGATAGATTTCAAACAAAATTAAAATCATCCATCCTAAAGCTATTAATCTTTCAAAACGATTCTCATAAATCATACTGCTTAAACCGCCAAACCAAAAAAAATATTCCGATGCTTCCAACCATGCGTAAATAATTATTATATATAAATATAAAAATAATACATAGAGCTTTTTCATTTTGAAGCCTTTGTATTGGCCGCCCCCGGCGACGCTACAAACGCCGCTGGAAAAGCAAGAGACTTTTTACCTAGCTCCAGAACTTCCGACGCCTTGGTACCAGATACGAGTATCATGCTGATAATTTCCTTGGTTTTCTGCAACTTAGATGCATCGTTATTCTGCTGAGGTATTTTTGAGATGGATTATAGGTTGGGTTAACCCGCTCTTGTGCTTAAACCAGCCAAAACTTATCTGCCTTGGCTCAACGTAAAGCCTGGATAAAAACGATGAAATGCAAGGAAGAGTGAAGCGGGCGGGGAGGAATAGTACTTGTCGTACATGACGACCCGCACGCTTTACTCTGACACAGCAGTTCACGTTTTTATCCAGGCTTATCCCAAGACTATGGTGGCGTCCACCGCTACGGGCTCCCCGTCCGCCACGATGAGCGGGTTTATGTCGATTTCCATTATCCTCGGAAAGGAGGCCCCAAGCCGGGAGACGCTGGCTATGATCCGGGCTGTGGCCTCGCGGTTTAGGGGTTTCGCCCCCCGGAACCCGTCCAGGAGCTTCTGGTTTTTGAGGCCCGACAGCATGGCGAGGGCCTCGGACTCGGTGACCGGTCCCACGGCGAAAACCTTGTCCGCCAGAACCTCGGCATAGACTCCGCCCAGGCCGACCATCACCGAGGGGCCGAACTGGGGGTCGCGGAAAAGGCCCACGATCAGCTCCAGCCCCGGCGGCACCTGCTTTTGCATCAGCACCAGACCCTCCTGGCCCACCCTGGCGGAGAGGTCCTTGAAGGCGCGCTCGACGTCGCCCCAGTCATTAAGATTGAGGCGCACCAGCCCCAGCTCGGTCTTGTGAACGCCGCCCTGGGCGATGCCCTTGGCCACCACCGGAAAGCCCCATTTTTCGGCAAGGCCTACGGCCTCCTCGGCGCTTTCGGCCACGGCCTCGGCAACCACGCGGACCCCGCATTCCTCAAGGATTTTTTTGGAAAGGTGCTCGTCTATGGGGCCCGACTGGGTGGAGAGAATCTCGTTTAAGGTTGGGGAAAGTTCAGGCGCTGAAATCTCCGGAAAGGCCACGGCGCTGGCGGCCTTCAGCCTTGAATGGGAAAACGCGGCGGCCATGCACTCCACCGTCCTGTAAAGCTCGCGGTAAACCGGGATTCCCAGGTTCTGAAGCTCGATGTGGGCCTTTTTAGCCCCGTCGTTTTCGCCGATCAGCCACACGAAAAGCGGCTTGTTGTAGGCCTTGGCCATCTGGGCCATGGGGGTGTAATCAGCCGAAAGCGCTGCGGAGCCGGTGAAAAGGTGCATGAGAATCGCGTCAACGTTGGGATCGAAACAGGCTGCGGCAAGGGCCGTGCCGTAAACCTTGGACGGGCCGTTTTTCTCCACCGCAGGCCAGAGGTCTATGGGGTTTTTCACCGGCATCCATTCGGGATAGACCTTGGCCAGCATGGCCTCGGATTCGGGCGAAAGGTCGGCCACGCAAAGGCCCAGCCTTTCCAGGAAATCGGCGCTCATTATCCCGGCCCCGCCTGAATAGGTGAGAATGGCGGTGCGGCCTTTCGAGTCCGAAGGAAGCACGGGATGCATGGCGAGGCTTCGGGCGACATCCATCATCTGCTTGAAGTCGTAGGCCTCGATGACCCCCGCCTGGGCCAGGGCACCTGAGATCAGCGCCCCGTCTCCGGCAAGGCTCGCGGTGTGGCTCATGGCCGCTTCCGCGCCCCGCCTGCTCTTTCCGCCCTTCAAGACCACCACGGGCTTTTTCGCCCCCCGGCAGAGGTCGAGAAAGCGCCTTCCGTCGGGTATGGATTCCAGGTAAAGGGCAACGGCCTTCGTATCCGGGTCTTTTAACAGGTATTCCAAAAGGTCGGTTTCGGAGACGTCCATCTTGTTTCCGATGGAGCAGACCTTTGAAACGCCCATGGTGCCGTGGGTCATGGTGTCGGTGAGAAAGCCGCCGGAAAGCATCCCGCTTTGGACTATCAGAGACACGTCGCCTTCGATCATCCCGTTCCAGATGGTGGGGGAGACGAAGGAGAACACGTGTTTCGCCTTGATGTCAACGAGGCCCATGCAGTTGGGGCCCCACAGGCGCACCCCGCCAGCCCTGGCTATGGCCAGGACATCCTCCTGGAGCTTGCGGCCTTTTGGCCCGGTTTCGGCGAACCCGGCTGATTCTATTATGATTCCCTTTATGCCGCGAGCCACGCACTGGCTGACCACGTCCGGCACCAGCACTGCCGGGACGAAGACTATGGCCAGCTCCACCGGGTCGGGAACGTCGGCCACCGACGGGTAGCTTGTAAGCCCCTCGATTTCAGGATAGCGCGGGTTTACCGGGTAAATCGCGCCCTTGTAGCCCTTCATCAGGTTTATCAGTATGGCGTGGCCGCCCTTGGCCTGGGGGGTGGCCCCTACTAGGGCGATTCCGCGCGGCTTGAAGAAGAATTCCATGAATGATCCTTGACGGCTTAAGTATGTAAAAAGGCCCTCACAGTGTGCGGGGCCGACCGGTTTCCTTATAGCAAGCGCTCGTTATAATCACAAGGGGCGCGTGGCGCGAAAAACAAAAGCGGTTGATAGATGGGCGCTCTGACCCGTCAGGCCCAGTTTTCCATCACAAGTTTTTCTACTCTTGCAAACTCGCGGGTGTTGTTTGTTACCAGTATGGCCGAAATGCTCATGGCGTGGGCCGCTATCAGCATGTCCATGGCCCCGATCACCGCTCCCCGCCTTTCGAGGCCGGCCCGGATGACCCCGTAGCACTGGGCGGCCCTGTCGTCAAAGTTCGCTATTTCAAGGGGGGCCAGAAGGCCCTCCAGGGCGTCCCGGTTTTTCTGCGGCTGGGCGCTTTTGGAAACCCCGTATAGAAGCTCGGCAAGGGTTATGGAGGAAATCCCGACCTCCGAAACGGAAAGCCCCCTAAGCCTTTCAATGACGCTTTGCGGCTTTTTTTTGATGAGGTAGATGCAGATGTTGGTATCCAGCATGTAGCGCATCAGAGGGACTCCCGCATTTCAAGGCCGGGCTCGAACCTTTGGTCCATGAAATCCTCCGAAAACATGGAAAGGCTCTCAACAAAAGAGGACCAGGGGTCGTCCTTGGGGGAGAGGATCACGTTTCGCCCCACCTTTTTTATGTACACCTCGTCGCCCGAAAACTTGAACTCCCTGGGAAGCCTCACCGCCTGGCTGTTGCCGTTTTTAAAAAGTTTGGCCGTGTCCATGAGCCCTCCTTTCATATATATTTATAAATATATATCATTTCCGGCGAAAAAGCAAGGGCGGCCCAGGGAGCCATTCTACAAACATCCCTACCGCCCCGGACAGGGCGATCACAAGCGATGAACGGGGAAGCGCAAGCCGGGCGGGATAGACAATGTGCCGTGGTACATTAAGTTCCCGCCCGGCTCGCGCCTGACACAGCAGTTCGCGCTTGTGGTCGCCCTGTCAGCGGAAGGAAATCCTCTCGGAGCGATCCGGCGCGGTCTGGCAAAAAGGAATGGACAGGTGATAGACCCCGGATTCCAGCCGGGCGGAAACCGGATAGGGGGATTTTTCGTAAACCTTGAACATACTGGTGTTGGACGCCAGGATGTCCGCCGTGAAGCCCTCTATGCCCCGCGACCGGGCGATTCTTATGAGGAGGAAAAAGAGGTAGGTGGCGATTCCCTTTTTCTGGTTGTCCTCGTCAACGACAAAGGCTGTGTCGGCCCAGGGGCGGTCGGCGAGCCTCACGTAGCGGCCCTCGGCGATTATGTGGCCGTGGCCGCGCTCGCCCACGAGGCCCACTATGCTCATGGCTTTTCGGAAGTCCACGTTCACGTATTCCTGCATCTTGGAGTGCGGCATGGTCTTTACCGGCGAGAAATAGCGGTAGTACACGGCCTCGCTGGAAAACCGGTAGAACAGCCGCCTCATCTCCTCCTCGTCGCTGGGCCTTATGGGCCTGAAACGAACGGGCAGATCGCCCTTGAAGGTGCTGGTCTCGTCGATGTCCTGGGGGTAGAAATGCCCGGTTTCGGCAAGATAAATCTGGTCCCTGTAGATGATCTTGGCTTCCTTGGCCGCGTCCACCAGGGCCGCCCGGTCGTCCGGGTGGGCTATGTCGATGAGGGCCAGGGCGCGTTCGCGCACGGAGCGTCCCGTAAGGTGCGCCGTTCCGTATTCCGTCGCCACTATGTCCACGGCTTCCGGGTTGTTGAACTGGTTGGTGAGGTCCCCAAGGCTGATCACGATATTGGAACAGCCCTCCCGGTTGCGGCTGGGAAGTGCCGCTATGACCTTGCCGCCCGCAGATGAAGCCGCGCCCTGGATGAACTCCGTGGCCACGCTGGAGCCCACGCCCAGGTTTCCCCTTCCCGAAAGAAAGGCCACCTGCCCGGTGACGTCAACGCGCCTTGAAGGCAGGATGCCCACGAAGCGGCTGTTTCTGCGTATGCGCTCCGGGTCGCCCAACACGTCCACGCCCTGGAATTCCACCATGGGGTTGCAGTCCAGCCACTGCATCAAGGCCCGGCTTCCCATGGCGTAGGCGGTTACGCTCTTTCCCCGGAAGGAGCCCTTGCGGCGGTTGGTTACCGCCCCGCTTTTCACCAGGTCCATGAGGGAATCCGTGAAAAAGGGCGTGTGAACCCCAAGGTCCTTCTTGCGGGCGAGGTGGGGCGAGAGGGCCTCGAAAAGGCGCTCCATGGACCAGCCGATGCAGCTTCCGTCCTCGATTTCGCTTGCCACGTTTTCGGCCACCTTGTCGTAAATCTCGTCCACGCTGGCGCGCGGAAAGACAAGCAAAGGCTCGGTGGCCTCCACAAGGTAATGGAAATCGTTCACGTGAACAAAGGTGTCGCCGGTTGTGCGGGGCATTTCCGGCTGTATTTCCCCCACCACCAGCCGGGCGTTTTCCATGGCCAACCGGGCCACGTCCACGGACACCCCAAGGCTGCAATAACCCGCGTCGTCCGGGGGGGTTATCTGGATAAAGGCCACGTCCACCCTTATCTGGCCGTTCTCGAACAGGGCGGGAATCCGTGAAAACCGGCATGGGATAAGGTCCACCTGCCCCCGCGAAATGGCGTCCGAGGCCACCCAGCCCGAAAAGAAGGTCTTCAGGCGAAACTTCATGCTGTCGAGCTTGGGGTAGCTTATGGTGTCCCCAAGGCTCACGAGCTGGATCAGCTCCAAATCCTGAAGGTTCTGGGCCGTGGATTCCATTATGCCCTTTACCAGGGTGCGCGGCTCGGCCACGCCGGTTCCGATAAAAACGCGCATCCCCGGCTTCACCTGGGACAGGATTTCTTCGGTGGTGACGAACTTGTCGCGCCACCTGGCGTATTTTCTCATGTTAAAGACCTTTTTTAACAAGGGTGCTCCTTTAAGAACCCGCCCGAAAGACAGGCTCGTAACCTTAAAATATTGTGACCGGCCCCCATTCACGGAAACGGCGAAAACCGCACCGACGGAAAAAAAGGAGCGCTCGCCCCGATTCCGCAAACCGCCGACCCGCGCCGACGGCGTAAACTTCCTTCTTTTACTCGGATTTAAGGAAACGGTCAAGAATTCGGAATGAGGCCGCATCCGGCCGGAGGGGTAAGGCGGGCCGGATGCGGAAGGGGTCAGAATCCGAAGATGGCGGATTGAATGTTCCTGTTCAAAAAGGCCGTCTGAGCGGCGGTGAAGTAGGACCCTCGAACGCGGTGTCCGCGCTTCCTGTAGGCTCTCGCATGTTCTTCCGACCGGAAGAAGACGCTTTGCTCTCAAAAGGACGAGATGATGTTGGGCTCGTCGAGGGCCATGAGGTCCACGTCCGGAATGAAGATTATGGGATCGATGTCGTCCGGTCGGCCGTGGATGTTCATGTCCGAATCAATTTCAAGCTCCATCGGCTCATTACAGCAGGCGCAGGACGTTTTCACCGTTATGGAAAGCTTTCTTCCGCGCAAGCGCCCTTGCACGAAGGGCGTGGCCATGCTGTCCACCGCTCAGGCTGCGTAGAGGCTCTCGCCCGTGTCAAAGGTGATGGCGTGGGGGGTTTTTTCAACGGTCACGGGATAGGCCCATATTGCCTCGTCCTTTTCGTTGCGCCAAATGAAGGTCATCCGCTTTTCAAGCCCGTCCATGATAGTCAGCACGTTAGAAAGCGGCAGGCCAAGGTCTCCCGCCACCATTTCCGGGCCGACCGGCCCACCGGTTTCCGGCATTTTTGAAACCAGGTAGTGATGCACGCGCCTTGAGTCCGGGCTCATGTCCTCCAGTGCGCGGAGCACGCGCTTTCTGGTTTTTTTCACCTGGCTTTCCCATAAAACGGGCGGAACGTTTATAACGTACCGCCACAATCCGATCATGAGGCTGTTTTTCATGCTTTCCTCCCTTGTTTTGCGTCCGCTTATTAATCCGGGCTTTGATTTTAGATACTTAAAACTGACGGCAAAAAAAATTCAGCCGAGATTCTTCAAAAACCCGTTCCAGCGGGCAAGGAACCCGGAAATCCTTTCCTGATCCTCTTCCGAAAGGCTTTCAAGATAGGCTGAAAAATTCCGCCACTCCTCCGCCCGCGAACTGCGGAAACCCTCCAACGCCTCCTTTCCTTTGATGGTGAAACGGGCCGTCAGCTCGTTTTTTCTGTCACGGTCCTTAAATTTTATAACCACCCCTTTTTTTTCGAGCCTGGAAAGCGTCTGGGACACCGCTCCGGTGGTCACTCCAAGCGCCCTGGCCATCTCCCCGGCGTTCATCTGCGGGTCATTTTCTATAACCTGCATCAGATGGATTTCCGAGGGGTGAAGCCTTAGGTCACCGTGGCGGTGGATGAACTTTTTTTCAAGAAAAATAAGCCTGTTGGCGACATCGGAAATGCAATTCAGAAGTTTTTCCAGCGGCGTTTTCATGGCATGAATTTAGTATCTGAAAACTCCTTTGTCAAGCCCCCCTCGCCACATTTCCCATGCCTGAAATGTTATACGATTACCCCAGAATATATCGGAAATCGCAGAAGGGTGCTCCCTCGGACTGGTATTGGGTCCGGGTAAGGCTTGTGCCGGAAGGCATGAACCGTGCTGCGAAAAGATCGTCAAGAGTGCAGATGGCAGCCCTTGTAAGCTCAGGTGCGCCGTTTTCCGAAAGATACTTGTGGGCTCCGCATCGCTTTACGTTCAAGTCCGCCAGATGCCCTTTTCCCGCCGGTAAAAGTTCGTACATCCATCCGTTGGGATCATCAGCCCGGTTGTCGGTAAAAGCCAACAGCCTTATGGCCGCCCTTACCGCAAACCTGCTTTTGGCTGCCAGCCTCACAAAAAATGCGGCCTTTTTGTTCATGAAGGCCAGAAGAAAATCCTCGTTAAAGCGGGCCGCCAGCAGAAGCGCCTTGTCCCGATCCACTCTTTCGAGTAACGCCAGGTAAACCGGAAGCACGATCACCGCCGCCGCCAGATTGACCCTGCCGCCCATTGTCTTGAGGGCCGGAACTCCGGGCCGGAGACGGTCGTAATGCCTTTTGGCGGATTCCAGAACTTCCCGCGCCGCATCGCTCCCCAGGGCCTCGTCCAAGGCAGGACGCCCCCATTCCAGGGACCGCGCAAACCCGCCGTCAAAATCGGGAAATCTGATCATGCCTCTTTCTCCATTCCGTCATTCAGGGCGTTGCGCCGGAATCTTGTCTTTTGATGCTTGCAGCCATTTCCTGAATCCAGATATGATTTAATTTTTCATCTTGCCTTTCGACTTTTTCTTCTTTTTTATATCTTCAATAACCACCATAATTTCATCTTTTTTATTCTTTTTTCTTTTCATATTTTCAAATTCATCTAACAACAGACCTATTGAAAAGGTTAAAAAAGATGCTAAAAAAACAATACCTCCTATTGGTGATAAAATACATTTAATATAACACCTTACCATTCCATCATATTTATTATTATAAATAGTATTTAAAATGACAATATTATAATAATAATAAAGTTGAGAAAATATAAAAAGTGAAATAAAAAGTATTATTCCAATAGTTATTAAGTCCTTTCCTTTCAATTTCATTTTTATATGCCATATTGTAAGTTATAGTCGCTTTCGCCTTAACTATAGAACATTGAACAATCAGTTGAAATACCGTATTATTCTGGCTCTATAGCTTTCATAACCTCCTTCAGACACTACCATAAAACTCTAACTGTAGCAACCCGGATACTTGGAATCCCTGCCGAAGATGCCGGGGGAAAGGTGCTGCAAAAGGCTCAGTTCCCCGGCGAAGGCGGGGGGGGGCCGGTTTTAGTTATGGCCGTATAGAACCTTGCCTGCTCTTTCCAGGATTTCCATATATTTCAAAACTTTTCGCGGACACCCCGGATAAATCCTGCGGCCTTGCAAAGGGCGCGCTCCACCGCCAGAACAGGCGTGATATGGCCACGGCTGGGCCAGGGGTCATTATCGTCAACAGGGCCGGTGTTTTTAAGTTCCAGTTCTGCTAAGAGCATCTGCTCTCCGGTGGTGATTCCCTTTTCCACAAAGCCTTCCGGCGTAACAATGGAAGAGCCCCCGATCATCCACGCGTCCGAGCCGAAAAGCGGGTGCGGGCCTCCCCAGGAATCGCAATACACCACGGGCGCTCCCACGTAGCGCGCAATTCTTTGCGGCAACTCCCGGATCAGCCGGTCACTGTGCCGCGCGGCGCGGCCCAATGGCCCCCATTTGTAATCCCTTGAAAGGTCCGGCCAGGCCGAAGAAATGGCCATCATGTCCACCCTGCCCCGGTAGGGCTCAAAAACATCCTTATACAGCATGTCCTTGCAGATGGCGCAGCCGATGCGGCCGAAAGGCGTATCATAGATCACGGGCCCGGTTCCGGGGACCGCAAAAAGGTTCTCGTGCGCCACCAGTTCGTTCTTGAAATACACGCCCGCCAGGCCGTTTGGCGTGAAATAGCCCTGGGTGTTTCGCAGCCTGCCGTTTTCCTCATGTAAATATCCCGCGAAAACATGAACCGAAAGCTCTTGGGCCAGGCCCTCGAGCCGCGCCGCAAATGGCATGGCTTTTTGTGCCTGACTCCGGTTGTAGCAGGCCACGGTATAGCCTGTGAGCGCAAGTTCCGGCAAAAGGCAGATTTGAGCGCCTTTCGCCACGGCCTCTTTTACGGCCTCTTCGCAGGCGGCGATGTTTTTTTCCATGCTGAAGGAGCTAACATCGATCTGGCACGAGGCAACAGTGACTTTCATCGGCATCTATCCTTAACAGCCTGCCCAAAAACGCGAATCGCTGTGTCACGCTTCAAAGGCAATTCCGTCACGTACTTTTAGTACGCTTACTCATTGCTTTCTCGCGTTCCTTGCGCTTCATCGTTTTTGAACAGGCTTCACATTAAGCCTTTTTCAACTGGCTGTTAAAAAATCCCATCAATTGTAGCAACCCGGATACCTGGAATCTCTGCCGAAGATGCCGGGGGAAAGGCGCTGAAGAAGCGCCAGCTCTTCAACAAAGGCCGTGGGGCTTTTTCCGGTTTCGGCAAGGCGGTTCACCAGTTCGGCGGCGGCTATGCCGGTGGTGTAGAGCCTCGCCGGATAGGCGAACTCCCGCGAACCGGAAATTATGTAATGCCCCGAAAAACGCACCGGACCGGACAGGCCCTTCCCCATGGCGCTTTTCAGGCGTTCGGCGTCTTCGGCCCCAAGGTAGGAGAGCCTCTCGATTATGTAGGGCGAGCCGGAGATTATGGGAAGCTCGTTTCCTATGTTCCCGATTTTTTTCCTCATCATGAATTTTCTGTACAAGAGGAGCAGGTAGCGCAGGTCAAAGGCCAGATTTATTGGCGCGGTTCCCATGTAGAGCAGTTTCTTCCACCAGGAAAGCTCCTGATTTTTATGGATGAAGCATTTGTCGTAGCCGCCCGTGGCCAGGGCCCCGCAGTAGTCCATTATCCAGGCCGAGCTTTCGATCAGAACCACCACCAGAACGAAAATGAGGGGCACGTTGCGCCAGGGCGAAAATGGCGCGGCGTTTCCCACGAGCCGGTAAGGCTTTTCGGACATAATTGAGGCGAGCTTGCGGAATATGGGGCTTTTTTCCGCCTTCACCCCCATGAGCCGCGCCCCCTCGCGCTCCACGGCCATTATGTCGCGCCCTGCCACCATGGTGTGGGTCTTTTTGGCGATGGCCTTAATCTTGACACCCATCCAGCCGTCCGCGCCGGAGTAGCCGTCTATTATGGAAAAATGGACCGGAAAGGCCTTCACGATGTGGGCGGTCCAGGGGGTGACGCGCCTGTGGCAATGGTAGTGGGTCACCTTGTCCTGGTGCGGAAGGCAGCCGTAGACGTTTTTTATGGCAAGGGTGTAGTAGGAGTAAAAGTGGCTTTTGAGCTTGGCGAAACTTATGCGGAAATCCGCCTCGGCCCAGGCCTTCCCCACCTCCACCCGCCCCACGTCCGGGATGTCGTACTCCGCAAATTCATACGTGAGATCGACTATGGGCACCTTGGCGTCAACCCCGCCGCCCTTTACGGAAATTTCCGCCCTCGATTCGCCCTTCCAGCTTTCAATGACGGATTCCGGAAGATACCCGGCACGGGCCGCCACAGGCACAACCCCCCGCCTTTCAAACCAGTTGCCATAAAGGTTCTGGCTTTCCACCACGCAAAGGTTGGTGTAGCCGCGCAGAAGAAGCAGACGAAGAAGGTGGATCACCAGAAAGCTGTCGGTGTAGACCCCCACGTCGTCGCGCCTTAGCATCATGGAGAGGTTGGGCTTCACCGCCACCATAAAGTCCGCCTTGGCCTTGCCGGAGCGCGAAAACTCGTCGTCCAGGGTCTCGAAAAACCGGGACTGGGCAAGGGTTTCCTCCAACAGGGCGTACTTGTCGCCTTTTCCGTGGTCAGTGAGCGCGGCTACAATGCTCTCTTCCATGACTATTTATCCTCTTTCGGCCCGTATCCGAGGAAAAGAAGCGAAAAAACAACCGCTATCGGCTCTATCACAAGGGTCCAGAAACCGATCACCGTGATCTCGTTTCCGTAAGTGCCGGGAATGAGGCACAACAGCCCGGAATCCGGAAACATGAAACCAAGGGCGATCAGGGCACCGCCAATCATCGGGCCCGCCGCTGCGAAAAGATAGCCTGCGCTTTTGCCCCGCAATATCAGGACGGCGCTGGTTTCGTAGCCCACAAGGGCGATTATGAATATGGCCCAGTACCACACGGGCATGGAAAGCCCCGAAGCTATGGTCTGGGCCATGCCAAGGCCGTGGAGGAAGCCTCCTGCGGCGATGGCGGCTGCGGCCGCCCTTCCTGTCACGAAAAAGACAGCCGCCGCATCCTGTTCCCGCATGGTTGCAGCATTGTTTACAACCGGGGAGTCGTCCATGTCAGTTCTCGGTCACGAAAAGTTTCTGAAAAACCTTGTAGATGGGGCGTCCCTTGGCAAGGAGCAGGTATTTCGCCCCCACCAGGAAAACCGGCACCACTATGAGGGCCGCCAGAAGCGGGCTTCCGATTACAGAGGCGAGAGCCCAGGCAAGCCCCGCCGCCACGAAGACGCTTGGGATGCTCACCCCGAAAAGGGCTACGAGAACCAGAATGATTGCGGTTTTCGGTTCGGGAATATCGTCGCGCTTTATTTCGGGGTCCGTGAAAAGGCCCATGCGGATCCAGATTATCATGGGGAAAATGAGGGCCGGGCCGATGATGATTCCCATGCCCACAAGGGTGAAGGCAACGTTCGAGAAGACGAACGAAAAGCCCATGTGATGGCCCACTGTCCAGAGCACGCCCCCGTTTTTGGTGGCGTCGTAGAGAAAGCGCTGCCAGCCGGTTCCGTCCCAGCCGTAGACCAGGATGAAGATCATGAAGAAGTAGCCGAAATAGGCGTGATTCCAGGCCCCGGAGATGCTTCCCTTCTTTATGGAGCGCTGGGCGAGGTAGAAGCCCAGGACCCCCTGGGTGATGTTGGTTACGGCGAAAAGCACGACGAGCCAGGCCGGAAGGTCATCCCTGCACGTGGCCACCTGCATTGTCTCCCAGTGGGGGAACTGCCACAGAAGATAGACCCCGCTCGGCGCGAAAAGGCAGGCAAGAAACAGGAGGTTGTACACGAAATACTTGTTGATGAAGGGGTCGTCCTCCTTTTTAAGCTGCCTTGCCGCAGCAGCCGCAAAACCCGCCCCAAGGGAATAGGCCCAAAACACGTCCACCTGAACCATGACATCCTCCTTCTTTTAAGGTTGATGATAAAGGCTTTTCCGGTCTTTACGTCTTTTCCTTTAAATCTTTCCGCCCTATCTTCTTTTTCATTTCACCCCTTACACTATCGCCACGGCCTGAGGGGATTAGGGCGATGAAATGCAAGGCGCGCAAGCGAGCGGTGATGGAGCGTACCCGCCCAAGAAATCGCAGAGTTCTTGGGCTAAATTAGAATGTTTGTACGTGACCGAGCCGGGATGCGACGCGCAACACAGCAGTTCGCGCCCTCATCCCCTCAGGGCCATGCCGGAGAGCATCAAGAGAGACACCGTCTCTATCCAGCGTTTTCCGGCTTCCTTCTTGTTTTCGGCAAACATTATGTCCCAGGCCGCGCCAAGGGTCATGGCGTTCACGGCCTTGGAGATGGTGTTGACGTCCAGGTCCGGTTTCAGGAAGCCTTTTTCCACGCCGTTTACAAGGTAGGCCTCCACCATGAGATCGGCCAGGTTTTTTATGGCAAGGAGCTTTTCGTCAAGATCAGGGTCCACCCCAAGCGCCTGGTAGAAGATGATCCGGGCCATTCTGGGGTCTTCCATGAAAAGGTCCAGCAGCCTAAACCCTATGCGCCTTATCTGATCCCGGTAGGTTTGAACGGAATCCGTGGCCTGGGGAGCTTCCTCCTCAACCACCTTTGCAATTCTCGTTATGAAATGGTCCACTACGGCCAGAAAAATATCCCTCTTGTTCCTGAAATAGCGGTAAAAGGTGCCGTGGCCCATGGAGAGCCTCTGGGCGATGTCGCTGATCTTGGTGTCGTGGAACCCGCGCTCGGTGAAGGCGTCCATTGCAGCGGCCATTATCTGGGATCGGCGTTTTTCAAGGAGATCGCTGTCCATCCGGCCCTCTGTTTTTTACGGTTGTAAAATGCGGAATGACTTGTCATTCCATATCTGGTCCGGGAATGCAAGCCCTTTTTTTTGGAAGCGTTTAAAATTAGCCAAAATTTGATAAAACCACCTTAAATAGTGTTGATAAAATATTATAATCAATATATTGTATCTAAACCTGCCGTACCCCTTTTTTGAAGGTCTTTTCGTTATCCCCTGTATTTTTTTTTGACGGCATGATATGCTTGGAAACTTTGAAAAGTCCATCTTTGCGGTTTCGGCTTTTTTTCTTTTCCTTAATTTTTTAAGCGAGTTATTACCTGGAGCGCCATTTACTTCCATTTTTCGTTTTCCCGAAAATGGCGGGGGAGGAAGACAGAGATATTTCTTCCCTTTGCCGGATTTCTTAAAAATGGAAAAGAACCATGCTCCGCTTAATAACGACTTTTACATCTGTTATACTGACCGGATTCCATGAAATTTTTCGACCAAAAAGACATCCTTCAGATCAAAAGCCTTGGGATCGCTCCCGAAAAGGCGTCGGCCCAGCTTTCCCTTTTCAAAAAGGGATCAGGCCTTCTTGATCTCGTGCGACCGGCAACGACGGGTGACGGCATCATTGTTCTGCCCGAAGAAGCGGTCAAAAATTACGCCGCTTTCTACGAGTCTAAAATACCCGTTTTAAAGCCCCTTAAATTCGTTCCTGCTTCCGGGGCCGCAACCCGGATGTGGAAGGCCCTTTCGGCCTTGCGGGCGGCGGTTGAAAAAGAGGGGCTGGTGGTCCTTCGCATGAAGGCCGGGGAAGGCGACAAGGATGCAATATCTGTAATCGAATTTTTCGAAAACCTTGAAAAATTCGCCCTTTGCGAAGCCTTGGCAAAGGAATGCGAAAAGGCGGGAAAAAATCTGGCCGGGCTTCTGGAATTCGGAAATTACAGCCAGATTTATAATATTCTTTTCGATCCGAAAGGGCTTAATTTAAAAAACCTGGCAAAGGGCCTCATTCCTTTTCACCTGTACAAAAACGGCCCCAAGACCGCCTTTGAGGAGCATCTTTACGAGGCCGCAGGCTACGTGCGGGATTCAAAAGGCGTGTGCCGCCTTCATTTCACCGTTCCAAAAGATCAACAGCATGATTTTGCCGCGCTTTTTGAAAAGGCGGGAAAGGAGCTGGAAAAGGAGCTTGGGGTAAAATTTGAAGTTGAATTTTCCATCCAGGACACCCATACGGATACTCTTGCGGCAAACGAGGATTTTTCGCCCTTCCGCACCCCGGCGGGCGATCTATTTTTCCGGCCCGCAGGCCACGGGGCCCTTATCTCCAACCTTGACCGCATCGATGCAAGCCCGGTCTTTCTCGCAAACATCGACAACGTGGTTCCCGATAAGGCAAAAGGCGAAAGAATTTTATGGAAAAAGGCCCTTGCCGGGCTTCTTGTGGACTTAAAGGAAAAAATTGAACAACACCTCGAAATTCTTGAAAAAAATCCTGAAAAAGTGCCCGAAGTACTCGCTTTTGCGCAAAAAACACTTTTGATATTTCCTCCTTCGGGTCTTGACGGCAAAAAAAACGCCGAATTTCTTCAAAAGGCCCTGAACCGGCCCATAAGGGTGTGCGGCATGGTGAAAAACCTTGGCGACCCCGGCGGTGCTCCATTCTGGGTGAGGGAAACCGATGGAAGGCTTACGCTTCAGATAGTGGAAAGCGCCCAGGTAAGGCAGGATCACCCTGAGCAGGCGGAAATTTTCCGGTCTTCCACCCATTTCAACCCTGTTGACGTGGTGGCCTGGGTTTTTGACAGGCACGGAAAAAAATTCAACCTTTCCGATTTTGTGGATGAACACGCTGTTTTCATTTCAAAAAAGAGCCAGGACGGAAAAAACCTTCTGGCACTGGAGCTTCCGGGACTATGGAACGGGGCCATGTCCGACTGGACCACGTTGTTCGTGGAAGTTCCCATGTGCGAATATAACCCTGTGAAATCGATAAACGATCTCTTGCATCCCTCGCATTTTGGATTGTCAGCGGACTGTTCATAAAAAGCCTGGTTTTGAACATGGGAAAAACCCCGGTTCGTAACCACAAGGTTGCAAACAATTTCCAGACAAAGCCACTGACAGAAGGATCACATATTTTTATTACTGATTTCAAATAATTGTCTTACTTATCTACAAATCTACCGGCCTTTATTATTCTTTATTCTTTTAAAATTATAAAAAAAGAATAAAAAATATCTGAAAACAATTCTTGAAAAACAAGACGGCCCTCAATCTGCTCCGAAAAGGAGCTTTAAGTTATTTATAGCAATATCAGATTGTTGTGTAAACCATGGACAGCCGGTCCCAGGAGGACCCCTTAAAAGGAGAAGGTCATGGAATTTTCCATTTCAAAAGAGGATTTTTTAACCGGCCTCTCGAAGATTCAGGGCATAGTGGGCCGGGAAACCACCTGGCCCATAACGAAAAACGTCCTCATAACCACCGGGGAGGAGGAAATATCCCTGGTGGCCACCGACATGGAGAGCTACTTCCTGGGAACCTACCCGGCCAGAGTGATCGTTCCTGGCGCCATAACCATACCCGGAAAAAAGCTCTTCGAGGTGGTGAAGGATTTTCCCGAAATGGAAATCCCGGTCACCGAAACCGAAAACGGCTGGGTGAAGATATCCAACAACCGCTTGAACCACCTTCTTCCGGCAATAAGCGCGGAGGAATTCCCTAAAATACCCGGTATCGACAAGGAAGGCCTGATGAGGCTTCCCACCGGGATTTTTCATGATGTCATTCAGAAAACCGACCTTCCGGCAGCCGGAGGCGGCGACGACAAAAGGCCATACCTGGTGCATCTTCTGGGCTTTTATTTTTCGATTTTTCAGGACGGCGAAAACCCGCCGGTTCTTCGCCTCGTATCAACCGACGGCAACCGGCTGTCGGTGATGGATCACAAGCCCGAAAACCCCGATGACCTCTTGGGCCTTCAATTCGAAAAGGGCGTGGTGCTCCCCAAAAAGATACTGGGTGACGTAAAGCGCCTGTGCGACGGTGAAGGGACCATAAGCATGGGGATAAGAAGCATCGATGACGGCAACTCGCTCTTCGTTTTTTCGAGGGAAAGCGAAATACTAATGGGACGCCTTCTGGAAGGCGAATATCCGGAATACAAGGCTGTCATACCCAATGATGTCAAATCTTCGCTCACCGTGAGCAAAAAGAGCTTTCTGCCCCTTTTAAAAAGGATAATCATATTCACCTCCCCTAATTTCAAGGCCGTTAACGTGTCCATACTGCCGGACATGCTTAAACTTTCCATCAAAAATCCGGAAATAGGCGAATCCCAGGAGGAATACTCCACCGAATTCGACGGGGAGCCCTTTGAGACGGCCTTCAATCCCCAGTATTTCATCGACGCCCTGAACGTGATGAAAAGCGACAAGGTGACCATAAGGCTTGAAAAGGACAAGAGGGCGTTTCTTATCACGGGCGAGGAGGATCCGGGCTATCTTATGGTCATCATGCCGATGAGAAATTGACGCCTGCCTAAAAACGCGAATCGCTGTTTACTGTTTGAAAATTGAAGGGTGTAATGCGGCAATTGGGCCACCGTGCAAACAGGCGCATGAAAAGGGAAAGGAAACTGAAAATGAAGAAAAGACCTTCGGTTGTAAAAGTTATGGTTCCGGCTTTTTTGATTCTCGCTTCCTTTTTCATTTTCGGGGGTCAGGCCCTGTGCGCAGACTACACCCCGGACGCGGATGTCATGAAGGCCGTCAAGCAATACGTCTCCACAAGCGGCAATTTCAAGAAAATGGCCGGGCCGGGAAAATTCATGGTCTATTCCTTCAACGTGGAGTTCGCCTACAAAAAATACACGGCAAGGGTCGGCGAGACGAAAAAGACAGGCAATGTCACCTCCACGGTGATTGCCGACGGCAGCATGTCCATGGAGCTTGACGAGGAAACCTACAAGAGAATCACCGACGCAATGTATGATTCCTTCGTGAACGCCATGAGCGAATACACCGGAAAACAGGCGATTTCAAAGGACGCCATGACTGCCGAGGCCCTTTACCAGGAGCTTTCCGGAAGCGAAAAGAAGGACACCAAGGACAGTTTCTTTTCCATAAGGCGCGGCGGAAACGTCCAGACAGGCGACAAGGGAGCGGAAACCCTAACCATCGCCCCCACCGGAATGAAGGTTCAGGGAATGGCCGCCGCCTTCCAGGCCGCCAAGATGAATGAACTTGCCGGAAAGCTGGGCGCAGACACCATCATGGGCGTTACCCTTTTCGTTGACTTCGACAAAAAGAGCGACGTTTTCGTCATCAAAACCGCAGGGGTCAAAATTTCCAGCGACATGCGCACCAGGGAAAAGAGGATTCCCTTCAAGGGAGTGGTTCCTGGGGAATTCATTTACGAATTCTTCGCAAGCCAGGACCTCGGCCTCAAAAAGGACCTTTCGGCAGGAGTCAAGGTGACCGACCGCAGGACCGGCTTTTTCGAGCAGGTGTCCGGAACCTACCACATAGACACCAACGCGGCTGCCAAATCCATCCTGGAAGCCTACAACACCGTGGCTTTTCTCCAGGCCGTGGCCGTGGCCGACAAAATGAAATAAGGCCGATTCCGGATCAGTCTGATAAGGGACCGGCTGTCTGGTAAAAACGGCGGGAGGACAGGCTCCTACCGCCGCTTGCTTTTATCGGCCGGGTGCGTCAAGATGCATCCGGCTGAAATTTCATCAAGGGGCGCAATCTCCTGTTTTCGTTTTCAGAAGAAAAAAAAATTTTTCAACTTCGCCACAAAGCGTCATCAAAGGATTTCCATGAGCGACGAGACAAATCAGCAGCCCAACGGCTACACCGCAGACAACATAAAGGTTCTTGAGGGCCTGGAGGCGGTGCGCCAGGTTCCGGCCATGTACATCGGAAACGTCGGGGAGGAAGGCCTCCACCACATGGTATATGAAGTGGTGGACAACTCCATCGACGAGGCCATGGCCGGCCACTGCGACACCATAAAGGTGATCATCCACCCGGATAATTCCATAACCGTGGAAGACAACGGACGCGGAATCCCGGTGGACATCCACAAGACCGAAGGGGTGCCTGCGGTTGAAGTCGTCATGACGCGCCTTCACGCGGGCGGCAAGTTCGACAAGTACACCTACAAGGTCTCCGGCGGCTTGCACGGCGTGGGCGTAAGCGTTGTGAACGCGCTTTCCGAGTGGCTGAATGTGGAAATCCACACCAACGGCCGCAAATACATCCAGTCCTACGCCAAGGGCGCAAAGATCAGCGAGCTGACCGACGCCGGCCCCACCAGGAAGCGCGGAACGGTGGTTCATTTCAAGCCAGACACCACCATAATGACGGCTGAGCCCTACCAGTTTGAAATTCTTTCCCGCCGCATGAGGGAGCTTTCGTACTTAAACGCCGGAATCGCCACGGTGATAGAGGACGAGCGCACCGACGAGAAGCAGGAGCACCACTACAAGGGCGGAATAGTCTCGTTCGTGGAGCACATAAACCGCAACCGCACGCCGCTCCACAAGCCCATTCTCATGGCGGGCGAAAAGGGCGGGGTGGAAATAGAAGTGGCCATGCAGTATTCCGACGGCTACGCAGAAAACATTTTGAGCTTCGCCAACAACATCAGCAACAAGGAAGGCGGCTTCCACCTCATGGGCTTCAAGGCCGCCCTCACCCGCACGATAAATCTTTACGCGGCCAGCGACAAGACAGCCAAGAACCTTCAGGAAAAAATCGGCGGCGACGACGTGCGCGAGGGCCTCTCCGCAGTCATCAGCATCCGTCTCCAAAAGCCCCAGTTCGGGGGCCAGACCAAGACCAAGCTGGAAAACACCGAGGTAAAGGGCCTTGTCGAAAATCTGGTCAATGAAAGGCTGGCCCAGTTCCTGGAGGAAAACCCATCCGTCGCAAAAAAGATAATCACCCGCGCGGTGGAGGCGGCCCGCGCCCGTGAAGCCGCAAGAAGGGCCAGGGAGCTTGTGCGCAAGAAGGGGTCCCTGATGGAAGGAAGCCTTCCGGGAAAGCTGGCCGAATGCCAGGTATCCGAGCCCGAAGCCCGCGAACTTTTCCTTGTGGAGGGCGACTCCGCAGGAGGCTCGGCAAAACAGGGCCGCGACAGGCGTTTCCAGGCCATTCTGCCACTGAAGGGCAAGATTTTGAACGTGGAAAAGGCCCGGTTCGACAAGATTCTGGAAAGCGAGGAAATAAGGAATCTCATAACCGCCCTGGGGACCGGGGCGGGCCGTGACGACTACGACGTTTCCAAGATACGCTACCACAAGGTCATAATAATGACCGATGCCGACGTGGACGGGGCCCACATAAGAACCCTCATCCTCACCTTTTTCTACCGCCAGCTTCCGGAAGTCATCAAAAGCGGCTATCTCTACATAGCCCAGCCCCCCCTTTACCGCATAGGAAAGGGCAACGCGGGGATTTACCTCAAGGACGACACCGCGCTTTCCGAGTACCTCATAACCAGGGTTGCGGAAAAATACGTGGTGAAGGCCGGGGAAAAGAGCATGGCCGACGAGGACCTTCACCGCTGGCTCTGCGATTTTTCCGAGTACCGGGAAATCCTTTTCCGGTTCGAGCGCAAGAACATTCCGGCGCTTCTGGTGGAATTCCTGCTTCAGGAAGGGGTTTTCGACAACTCCTTTTTGCGCGACCAGGAAAAGATGGCCGTGCTGTCGCAAAAACTCGCGGCGGCGGGCTGGGGGGTTTCGGGAGAGCCGGTCTTTATCGACGAAAAGGGCCTTTACGAGTTTTTCGTCACAAGGCCCAGGCAGGAGGAGGACGAAGAGATTTTCAAACGTTCCTCCGCAGCCGACGCCAGGGCCGCCAAGATAGGGCGCGGCCTTGTTTCCTCGCCCGATTTTCAGAAGGCCGTGGTCATGGCCGAGCGCATCTTCGATTTCGCAAAGCCCCCCTTCACCGTAACCGCAAAGCAGTCCCCGGAAAAACCGCTCATTACGGCATCCTCTCGCGGCGAGCTTCTGGACCTTCTTCTTGAAGAGGGCAAAAAGGGCCTTTCCCTCCAACGCTACAAGGGCCTTGGTGAAATGAACCCGGAACAGCTCTGGGAAACCACCATGAACCCGGAAACGCGCATACTCATGAAGGTGAACGTGGAGGACGACATAGAAAGCGACGACATTTTCCGCCTTCTCATGGGCGACGACGTGGAGCCCAGGCGGGAATTTATCCAGCAGAATGCCCTGGAAGTCAGCCAACTCGACATATAGCGGAGCGCCTGAAAACGCGATCTGCTGTGTTGCGGGAGGCCGGGCGGGTCGTAACGTACATTTAGTACGCGTCCTCCCCGCCCGGTCTCCCGCGCCTTGCAGCTCATCGTTTTCAGACGCTCCGCTTTATCTTCTTACTTGCTGGAAAAATTGATGACCATTGATAAGAGTTTGAAAATCGAAAGCCTTCTTTCAAGGGTGCGGCAGCCTGGGCGTTATATCGGAAGCGAAGTCAACTCGGTGAAAAAGGACTGGGAAAAGGCAGGGGTGCGCCTCTGCCTGGCCTTTCCCGATCTTTACGAAGTGGGCATGAGCCATTTCGGGATGCAGATACTGTATTTCCTCGTGAACCGGGAGCCGGATTTTCTGGCCGAAAGAAGCTTCGCCCCGGACGCCGATATGGAGGACCTGCTCCGAAAAGAGGGCGTTCCGCTTTTTTCCCTGGAATCCCGAAAGGCTCTTTCCGATTTTGACATTCTGGGCTTCAGCCTTCTATATGAGCTCAATTATACCAACATCCTTCTGATGCTGGACCTGGCCGGGATCCCCTTCAGGGCTCTTGACCGCGACCTGACGCATCCGCTCGTCATTGCGGGCGGCCCGGCCACGGTGAATCCAGGCCCGGTCGCGGCCTTTTTCGACGCCATGCTGATAGGCGACGGGGAGGAAGCGGCCATATCCATATTGCGGGCCTATGAAGCCTGGAAAAAGGGCGGCGGCGCGGACAAAAAGGCCCTGCTTGCCGCTTTGAAGGAGATCGAGGGCGTTTACGTTCCGGCCCTGGAGGACGATAAACCAGGCCCTGTGGTAAGGCGGGCCATCCTGCCGGAGCTTCTCACCGGCCATTTCCCCCAAAAGCCCGTGCTGGGCTACGCCAAGCCCGTCCACGACCGCCTTCGGGTGGAAATCGCGCGCGGCTGCGGCAGGGGCTGCCGCTTCTGCCAGGCGGGAATGATCTACAGGCCCTTGCGGGAGAGAAGCGCAAGCGACATCGTTCAACTCACCTGCGGATGCCTGGCCGGAACCGGCTACGAGGACGTCTCCATTCTCTCGCTTTCAACGGGGGATCATTCGCAGATAGCGCCGGTGCTCTCCACCCTGATGGGCTGGTGCCGGGACCAGAGGGTGGCGGTGTCCCTTCCCTCCATGCGGGCCGGAACCCTCACCGAAGGGCTCATGGCCGAAATCCGAAGGGTGAGAAAGACCGGCTTCACCATAGCGCCCGAAGCCGGAAGCCAGCGCCTGAGGGACGTAATCGGCAAGAACCTCACCGAAAAAGACATAGCGGACACGGTGAGGGCGGCCTTCGACGCCGGGTGGAAGCTCATAAAGCTCTATTTTATGGTGGGCCTTCCCACCGAGACGGACGAGGACGTCGAGGCTTTGGCCCAACTGGTGAAGGAGCTTAAGAAAATCGCCGGAAAGCGGGCGGACATCACGGTTTCAGTGGGTATTTTCGTTCCCAAGCCCCACACGCCATTTCAATGGGCGGCCCAGATAACGCCACACGAGGCCCAGGAAAAAATTTCCCGCATAAAGGGCCTGCTTCACGGGCCGGGCATCAAGATCAAGTGGCAGAGCCCGGAAACCAGCCTTCTTGAAGGGGTTTTCGCTCGCGGGGACGAAAGGCTTTCAACTGCCCTTGAAACCGCCTATGAATCGGGATGCCGCTTTGACGGCTGGAGCGACCGCTATCGACACGACCTCTGGCTGAAAGCCTTCGAGGCCGAAGGCATCGACCCGCTTCTATACCTTGCCGCCCGCGACACCGAAAAGCCCCTTTCCTGGGACAGGGTGGATATCGGCATCGACCGGGAATACCTTTTATCCGAATGGCGCAAGGCTCTAAACAACGAGCCGGGCGGACCAAGCTGCCAGGAATCCTGCCAGGGCTGCGGGGTCTGCGATTTTGACCGCGTAAAGCCGCGAATTTCACCGCCCCTTTACCCGGTGGACTCTCCCCCGGCCATCGGCGGCTTCAAAAAGGACCTTGGCCGGAGGATCGTGGTAACGTACGCAAAAACCGGCAAGGCGCGCTTTCTGGGGCACCTGGAGCTCATGAGCGTGATTCTGCGGGCGCTTCGCCGGGCGAGGATTCCGCTTGTTTTTTCCGAGGGCTTCCATCCGCTTCCCAAGGTGAGCTTCTCACAGGCCCTGCCGGTTCTTATGGAAAGCCTGGACGAATACTTCATAGTAACAACCGGCCCCAAGGTATCGCCCGGCGAGCTTCAGACCCGCCTTTCCGCCGAGCTTCCCGAGGGCATAGAGGTTTCCGACTGCCTTTACGAGCAGTTTTTCAAAAAGCCGGACACCGCCCTTGGCCGCTTTTCGGTGGTTTTCGACGGGTACGCGCCCGACCGGGCCGCCCTTGACCGGTTTCTTTCAACGGACGCCTTTCCCGTGACCCGCACCAACAAGAAGGGCGAAACTGTGGAGTTGGACCTTCGCCAACTGGTGAAGGACATCGGGGTATCCGAAAACCGGGTCGATCTTCTGCTCGTCACCGAGCCCGGAAAATCCGTAAAACCCCTTGCAGTTGTCAAAAGCCTGTGGAATCCTTCCGACGAGGCGCTGACAGGGGCCAGGGTGACAAAAACGCCGGTCTGAAACCGCGCG
This sequence comes from Deltaproteobacteria bacterium, assembly GCA_016235345.1. Lineage (NCBI taxonomy): Bacteria > Pseudomonadati > Myxococcota > Myxococcia > Deltaproteobacteria bacterium. Next base: position 53,434 of record JACRLG010000001.1, read on the forward strand.
TTCAAAAGGACGGCCTGATGATAATTGATTTTCACACCCACATTTTTCCGCCGGAAATAAAGGAAGGCAGGGCGGCCCATTTCGCGGACGAGCCCGCCTTCGAGCTTCTGTACGGCCCGGAAAAGTCGAAAATCGCCACAGCCGAAGACATCGTGGCGGCAATGGATTCCGACGGCGTGGAAAAATCCGTGGTTTTCGGCTTTCCCTGGACCAATGGGGAGCGCTTCCGACGCCACAACGATTACGTGATGGAAAGCGTTTCCCGGTACCCGGATCGCCTGATCGGGCTCGGCTGCTTCGACATCCATCACAAAGACGCCCCCAAAGAGGCCCTTCGCTGCCTTCAAAACGGCCTTTCCGGCTTGGGCGAGCTTGCGGCCTACCGTTCGGGCCTCGACAGCGAGGCTCTAGACCGCTTTGAGCCGGTCATGGAGGCGGCCCGCCATCACAAGGCCCTGGTCCTCATCCACGTGAACGAGCCGGTGGGCCATTATTATCCGGGAAAAGCGCCCATAAGCCTCGATCAAATCTGGAATCTCGCGGCCCGGTTTCCCGAAAACCGCGTTGTTCTGGCCCATTGGGGCGGAGGGGTGTTTTTTTATCACCTCATGAAGAAGAACGCGAAGGAGGTCCTCAAGAACGTGTGGTACGACACGGCGGCCTCCCCTTACCTGTATGATCCGAAAATCTACGCGGTTGCGGCCTCCATCCTTGGAGCCGAAAAAATCCTTTTCGGCACCGATTTTCCGCTTCTTGGGGTCAAACGCTGCCGGGCCGAGGTGGAAAACTCCGGCCTTTCACCCGAAGAAATCAGCGCGATCCTGGGCGAAAACGCAAAAAACATTCTCGGCATTCAATAACGTGCCTCTAAACAATTTACAGCTTTTTGGTGGCGGCTGCCTAACAAAGAGAAAGCAACAGCCTGCGTCACCCCGGCGTAGGCCGGGGTCCAGAATGCTGCGTTTAAAAGAAAGAACTGGATTCCGGCCTACGCCGGAATGACGGAGTGCGGAGCTTTACAGGTTTCGTTTTGCCTACACAAAAAAGCTGAGAATAGTTCAGAGCGACATTCATTAATAAAGAGTTCATAACCAAAGCGGGGGGAATCAAATGGACGAGCTTCTCACCATCTCGGCAAGCCGCATGGCGGAAATGATCAGAAAAGGGGAGGTTTCATCTCGCCAGGCGGTGGAGGCCCACATCGCCCACATCGAAAAGGTGAATCCGCCCCTGAATGCAGTGGTGGCCAAGCGCTACGATGAAGCGCGGAGCGAGGCCGACCGGGCCGACGCGCTTCTGAAAGAAGAGGGGCCCGACAACCTCCCGCCCTTTCACGGTGTGCCGTGCAGCATAAAGGAAAACTTCGCCTTGACCGGTATGCCCAACGCGTCCGGGCTGGTGGCCAGAAAGGGCATCGTTTCCAGGTCCGACGCCCCCTGCGTGGAAAGGCTCAGGAAGGCCGGGGCCATTCCCATGGGGGTCACCAACACCAGCGAGCTTTGCATGTGGATGGAATCCAACAACAAGGTCTACGGCCGCACGGGCTCGGCCTACGACCCCAAGCGCACCTGCGGCGGAAGCTCCGGCGGGGAAGGCTCCATAATCGGCGCGGGCGGCTCGCCCTTCGGCCTTGGCTCGGACATCGGCGGCTCCATTCGGATGCCCTGCTTTTTCAACGGAATTTTCGGCCACAAGCCCACGGCTGGCCTCATTCCCAACACCGGGCAGATCCCCCTTGCGGAAAAGGGCGTTTCAGGCACCTGCACCACGGGTCCCCTGTGCAGAAGGGCGGAAGACCTCTGGCCCCTGATCAAAATTCTGGCCGGCCCGGACGGCATCGATCCTGGTTGCGTGGAAATCCCCCTTGGCGATCCTTCTGCGGTGAAAATTTCGGAGCTCAAGGTTACCAGCGTGCCGGAAAACGGCAGGGCCGCAGTGGACCCGGAGCTTGGCGCGGCCCAGGCCAAGGCCGCCGCCGCCCTTGCCCGCCTTGGCTGCGACTTCACGGAAAAGCGGGTGGAGCGCCTCAAGAAGAGCTTTCCCATCTGGACCGCCAAGGTCTCGGTAAAGGGGACCACGCCCTTCGGCACCCTTCTGGGAAACGGAAAGCCCATAAACCCGGCAAAGGAGCTGGCCCTTTACGCGCTTGGAAAAAGCGCCCACACCCTGCCCGCCCTGGCGCTGGCCGCAGTTGAGAAAATTCCGGTGCCGGTGGCCCGCTGGCTGAAGGAAGGCGACCTCCTGCGCGAGGAGCTTACCAGTCTCATCGGCAAAAACGGCGTTATGCTCTTTCCCTCCTACAGTCAGCCCGCGCCCAAGCACAACGCGCCCCTTTTCCACTTCGACCACTGGCTCTACACCGGAATCATCAATGCCATGGGCTTTCCATCCACCCAGGTTCCGCTGGGCCTTTCCAAAAATGGCCTGCCGCTGGGCGTGCAGGTGATAAGCCTTCCGGGAAACGATCACGTCACCGTGGCCGTGGCCCTGGAGCTTGAAAGGATTTTCGGCGGCTGGGTTCCGCCCTGGACGGCAAAAAAGTGACCGATTACCCGAAAATCAAGATCAAAAAGGGCCGCGAGGGCTCGGCGCGCTTTCGCCACCCATGGGTGTTTTCCGGGGCCGTGGTGAGGGTGCCCAAGGACCTTTTCGACGGCGACCCGGTAATCGTGGAGGATTACGAGGGCCGGGTCCTGGGAACGGGGACCTATTCCGCCCGAAGCCAGATCAGCGTAAGGCTTTTCGCCTTTGAAGAAGCCCTTCTGGACGCGGATTTTTTCAGAGCCCGCATCAGGGAGGCGGATTCCCGGAGACGCCTTTCGGGCCTTGGGCCGGATACTTCGGACACCGGCTACCGGGTGGTTTTCGGGGAGTCGGACCTTCTGCCGGGCCTGGTTGTGGACCGCTACGGCGACGTTTTGGTGTTTCAGATCGCAACAGCAGGGATGGAAAAGCTGCGCCCCCTGGTTCTGAAGGCCCTGGAGGAGCTTTTCCGGCCAAGGCTCATAGTGGAGAGAAGCGACCTTCACACCCGGAGCGAGGAGGGGCTTTTGCCGCGCACGGGAATAGCGGGAGGGTCGGACAAAAAAGGCGAGGATGAGGGACTTGCGGCCTTTACCCAGCTCGGCCTGAAATTTCTGTCACCCACCTTGACGGGTCAGAAAACGGGATTCTTCCTGGACCAGCGGGACTTGAGGGCCGCCATCGCCCGTCTTTCTGCGGGCCGCAGCGCCCTGAACCTTTTTTCCTACTCCGGGGCTCACGGGCTTTTCGCCCTGGCCGGAGGGGCCAAAAGCGTCTTAAACCTCGATTCATCCGCCCCGGCCCTTGAAATGTGCCAGGAGCACGCCCGGATGAACGGCTTTCCGGCGGAGTCCATGATCTGCGAAAAAGCCGACGTGTTCGACTGGCTGACCAATCCGCCCCAAACGCGCTTTGAAATGGTGATCTGCGACCCGCCCGCCCTCATCAAGTCAAGCAAGCACATGGAGGCCGGCCTTGCGGCCTACAGGTTCCTCAACCGGGCGGCGATTTCCCTTCTGGCTCCGGGCGGGATTCTCGTCACAAGCTCCTGCTCCCATCATCTCACGTCCGCCGATTTCGCCCACATCCTTCGCCAGACCTCGGTGCACGAGGCCCGCCCGCTTCACACCTTAGGCTTCATCGGCCAGGCCGAAGACCACCCGGTATCCCTCTATTTTCCCGAAGCGGCCTACCTTAAAAGCTTCGTCGCCCTTGCCTCATGAGGCTGAGATACTGATAGACCTGTCATTTTTCCGGCATTAAAAATGCTGTTTTATGGCAGATAATTTGCTTGACTTTGTACCTAAATCGTATGTAGTGTGTAACCAAAAATTTATGTAAGCGTAGTGACCGGCATAACGGTCGAGTAAGGCGGTTTTTTGGGCAACTTTCAAGGCCTGTCCGCGAATATTTTTTCGGACGGGCTTTTGAACATTCCGCACGAGCTTTGATTCCTACAAAAAATGTGGTTTATGAAAGGCAAGAGCCATGAAAAGACTGGCGCGTACCGGTAAAGAAACAGGCTTTACGCTGGTGGAACTGATGATAGTCATAGCCATTATCGGGATCTTAGCTTCCATAGCGATTCCCAACTTCATAAGTTACAGGAAAAAGGCCTACAATACCGAAGCCGTGACTCACGGCCACAATCTTTTAAAGGCTTTCAACTCCTACCGGACCGAGCATAAGGGCGATTTTCTATATGACGGAAACACGTTTGTCGCGTACGGGTATACTCCTTCCGCTAACGTTTCAATAAGCGTCGCTTATCCCACCGATGCCGACAGCCCCGTTTTTGTCGTCTATCATTTCAAGGGGGATAAAAAATATTTTATCTATCCGAACAATTCGGTAATAAGCGTGTCAATATAATCTGTTGTAATGTCAATGGCGGCAAAAGCCTGTTTTTGAACGCCGAATGTTAACGCCTCATTCATATCAAGGAGACTTTTAATGGTTAAGGAAATTTTTTATAACATCATAGATTTTTTACATCATATCTGGAGTCAGATAACAACTTCGATAAACGACGATTATGATAATGGTGGCTTGATCAATGCCGCCAAGAATAAATTTTCTATCGCATTGATTGTGATAGTAACAATTTCAATGTGGTTTGCATGGTCTGGTTCTCCGTCTGTCGCCATCCAGATGCAAGGCAATGCAAAAGATTCGCAACTGCCCGAAGAAACAATAAAAAGCGCGATCTATGTAAATGCGTTTTCAACAATGAACAAAGACGGCGACGTAACGATAGGCGAGATGAAAGTGAACGAAATTTCCAATAAGCAAATGGAAGGCGTTGATGCGAATGTGGTGAGCTACGAAATGAAGGTCGCCAAGAAGGGCGAAGGCAAGCGTACGCTTTCCGGAATCGTGGCGCTTGCGAAGAAGGGCGGCGCATGGGCGGTATTTAACGAAAACAGCAGGCAGTGGTCACCCATCAACTGAATCTTTCTGAAAAATTGCGTTTTTGGCTTGGATGCAAAAGAGCGCCGGATAATCAAATCCGGCGCTCTTTTATTTTTTACTGGCCCTTATGAATGCTGCCTTTATTGGAGAAAATGTCAGCCCAGAATGGCTTTAAGATCCTCGTCCGGGGTCTTGATGGGCATGATGTTGAAGTTTTCGACCAGCACGTTCAGCACGTTGGGGGTGATGAAGGCCGGAAGCGACGGCCCGAGACGGATGTCCTTTATTCCAAGGTGCAGAAGGGTCAAGAGAATCGCCACGGCCTTCTGCTCGTACCATGAAAGGATCATGGAAAGGGGCAGGTCGTTCACACCCACGCCGAAGGCGTTCGCAAGGGCCACGGCCACCTGGATGGCGGAATAGGCGTCGTTGCACTGGCCCACGTCCAGAAGGCGCGGCAAGCCTCCCAACTCGCCCATCTCCTTGTCGAAAAAGCGGAACTTGCCGCAGGCAAGGGTTAAAACGATGCAGTCAGAGGGCACCTTTTCCACGAACTCGGTGTAGTAGTTGCGTCCGGGCTTGGCCCCGTCGCAGCCGGCCACCAGGAAGATGTGCCGGAGGGCCTTGGCCTTCACGGCGTCTAGCACGGTTCCGGCCACGCTCATCACGGTGTTGCGGGCGAATCCCACCGTCACCACCTTGCCGTCCTCATCCTCGGCGAAGCCCGGAAGCGCCTGGGCCTTGGCGATCACCGCCGAAAAGTCGCGGTTTGAAATATGGGGCACGTTGGGCCAGCCAACCAGGCCGGAGGTGAAGATGTTGTCCTTGTACATTTCCTGGGGCTTCTGGATGCAGTTGGTGGTCATGAGAATCGCGCCCGGAAAGGCCGAGAACTCCTTGCCCTGGTTCATCCACGCCGTGCCGTAGTGTCCGTAAAAATGGGCGTACTTCTTCAGTTCCGGGTAGCCGTGGGTGGGCAGCATCTCTCCGTGGGTGTAGACGTTGATGCCCTTTCCCTCGGTCTGCTTCAGAAGCTCGGCCAGGTCCAGGAGGTCGTGACCTGAAACCAGAATGGCCTTGCCCTTTTTGTGTCCAAGGGGCACCTTGGTGGGGACCGGATGCCCGAAGGTTCCGGTGTTGCCCGCGTCAAGAAGCTCCATGGCCTTAAGGTTCACCTCACCAACCTTGAGGGCCAGCCCCACCCAGTCGCCCAAGGCCAGTGCCTTGTTGAAGGGCGCGATAAGGGCCTCGTGGATGAAGGCATAAACGCCGTTGTCGCTCTTGCCAAGGATATGGGCGTGATCCATGTAGGCGGCCACTCCCCTAAGCCCGAAAAGCACGATGTGCTGGAGGGACAAAATGTCCGGATCAACGCTGGTGTCGCTTTTGAGGCCCACTCCCTCCCCTTGGGCGATCATGCCCGCAAGGTCGCTGGCGGGGGTGAAGCTGGCCGCGCCTTCAAAGGAGCCGCCCGCCTTGGCTTTCAGGCCCTCGCGCAGGGTTACGGCCTTTTTGATGAATTCCACCAGGGCCGCATTGTCGAAATTGACGTTGGTCAAGGTGGAGAAAAGGGCCTCGCAGGTGAAGTGGTTCACCGCGTCATCCTCGATTCCCTTTTTCCTGGCGGCCACCGCCGCCTGGGCCAGGCCCCGCACCGCGTAGGTAAGAAGGTCCTGCAAAGCCGCCGTCTCGCCGGTTTTTCCGCACACGCCGATTTTGGTGCAGCCTTCACCCTTTGCCGTCTGCTCGCACTGGTAACAAAACATGGTGTTTCCTCCCTTTTGGTTTTTTATGAAGCGTTATTTTGGTTTTGCAGCACGTACCGCCTTGTTCGATCAATGAAACCGGCTCTGAGCCATTGCTTCGCCCGTTTCGGTCCTGAAGACCTTTGAAATGAATCGGGAAAGCTCCTCGCCCTTCTTGTCCGGGAACTCCTCCTTAAGGTTCACCAGCCAGTCCGCGTCCCACAGGATCCGGAATTCCTTCGTGTCGATGTCTTTCGCCGAATGATGGTTGGCGATTATCTTTTCAACGTGGTCCACGGTGTCGGGGTCCAGTTTCAAACCTTCCATTATGGGCCGGGCAATGGCCGGGCCTTCCATCTCCTGAAAGCGCCCCGCGTTCGACCCGTGCTTTTTTTCCGCCTCCTGGATGCCTATGTCGTGCAGAACCGCCGCCGCCACCACCACCTTGGGGTCGCCGCCCTCCTTCTTCAAAATGGCCTGGGCGTTTTCCAGCACCGTAAGGGCGTGGGTGATGCGCTTCTGGTCAGCGCCGAAAACCTTCTTCATTTCGGCTATCAGCCGGTCCACCAAAGATTCCTGGGCAGGGTCGGCAAGGCCCAGTTTTTCCTTGGGATCATATCCCAGGCACTCCTTGGCGTGCTCGCACCACATGGCGCAGCCAAGGTTGAGTTTCGGGTTTGCGATCAACTGGCCGCAGTTTCGACAGCGCCTGCGGGAATCGTCCTTGAAGAACTCCACCTCGGCGCCGCAGCCGCTGCATTCCACGTCGAAAACATCTCCGGCCCGCCAGAAGGCGGTATCTTGTCCGGGGCACATTGTTTTGCTCATTTTTGCCTCCATATTCCGTCGCGCAATCTAAAGGCCGCGAATCTCTCGTTCGGTTCGGCATTTTGAATGAAATCGTCCAGCATTTTTTCCATCACCACTATCATTGGCTCCGGCGAGGTGAAATTTCCCGCGAAATCGCCAAGATGCGGGTGGCGGCCAAGCTTTCCGCCCACGGTGAGCCTAACCCCGCGCTCGCCAAGAATAATGGCTCCTGCGGCGCAGGCCTTGGAGCAGGAAAGGCAGCCCTGGCAGGCGTCGGCGTTCCAGGCAACCGGCCCGTCTTCGGGAAGCGTTAGGGCCGAATCCGGGCAGGCTTTCACGCAGGCCCCGCAAGCGGTGCAGGCGTCGGCGTCGAAAACCGGCGTAACGCAGCCGGTAAGGCCGAAGTCGGCTATCTGGGGCCGCGAGCAGCCGTTGGGGCAGCCTGAAATTGACACCTTTATTTTATGGTGCATGAAAATCGTGTCGCCCGTGACGCGCTTACGAAGCCTTTCGCTCATGCCCGAATCCACCACCCATAAGCTTATGGCCGATTTCCAGATATCGGTGTCAACCAAGGGGTTCGGGCAGCCAGCCGCCTTGTTGTGGCAGGCGTTGACCAGAATCATGGAAACGCCTTCCCGGTTGGGGACGGGCATGGCCGATTCCAGGGCCGGCAGCATTCCGCTTTTGCCGGACGCGAAATTTGACCAGGCCGCAAGGACGTCCGCAGTGGATACGCTGGCCGCGCCGCGTTTTGCGGCGGCGTCGGCGATCTTCCTTTTGGCCACCGCCCGCACCGGTAGCGGAATGCGCTTGGCCGCAGCTTCGGCGTCGGCTTCCCAGGGAAGATCGGGGGATTTTGTCCACGGAAATTTCATCAAGGCCCCTCCCGGATCAGGCTATGGCCTTTTGTTCCAGAATTTCGCCGTTGCGGGCGATGGTGACGACCTTTGCGGGAACCGCAACGCCGCTCGCTTCAATGGCCTTCTGGGCCGCGAATCCAAACCCGCCGCAGCAGGGAACTTCCATGATGGCCACGGTGAGGCTCTTGGGCTGCGCCGCTTTTAATATGGAGGCGAGCTTTTCGATGTATTCCGCAGGGTCATCGAACTTGGGGCAGCCCATTACCACGGCCTTGCCGGGCAGAAGATCGGCGTGAAGGGCCGGGTAGGCGCAGGCCGCGCAATCCGCCAGAAGCAGAAGGTCCGCGCCGCGCAGAAATGGGGCCTGGGGCTGAACCAGCTTCAGCTTCACCGGCCAGTGGCCAAGGGCCGAGCCGCAGGAAGCAGCGCCGGGGACCGTGCGGGCCGGTTTCAGGGTTGTGGTCTGGGAGGACGGGCACCCGCACTCCATAAGCGGCACCAGGGGCTTTTTGCCCGCCTGGGCCTTTTTCTTTTCCAGCATGGCGTGGACCGCCGCCTCGTCGAAGTCGTCAGCCTCGCGCTCGGTAATGGTGAGCGCACCCGTCGGGCAGCCCGAAAGGCAGGCCCCAAGGCCGTCGCAGAAGATTTCGCCAACCAGCTTCGCCTTGCCGTCAATGATTTCTATGGCCCCTTCGGCGCAGTCCAGAACGCACTGGCCGCAGCCGTTGCATTTTTTCTCGTCTATGTTGATGATTTTTCTCATGATTTTTTTGGTCATGGCGTCCTCCCCTTAACAGGCTTATTAATCCGGTTTTTCCAACGGGCTGTTCCGTTGGCTTGTTTTAGCCTGACAGATTTTCAATCAGCCTGTTCGGCATCAGGCAGCGCGGCTGCCACGTCGCCCAGGTTCTTTTCGGCCAGAAACTCGCGGGCCTTCACGTCCACGTCACTTAAAAGAGATTGAAGCAGGCACTCGCCGCCGCACACGGGCTTGGACAAAAGGCACCGGGTTGGGGTGAGCGTGCCCTCTATGGCCTCGTAGACCTCAAGAAGGGTTATGCCCTTCGGGTTCTTGGTCATGACGAAGCCGCCCTTGGGTCCCCGCGTGGAGGATATGACCCCCGCCTTCACCAGCCTTTGCAGGGCCTTGGCAAGGGTGGCCTCGCTCACCGTCAGGAGCTCGGCCATATCGTGGGCCGTGTGGCTTTTTCCCGGAGCCTTGGCCATTAAAAGCGCCGCGTGAAGGGCCACCGAACTTGCTTCACTCATTTTCGCAAAATGTGACATGATCGCCTCGCTGTGTTAATCGTTATTTCGGTATTAAAATACCACAATAATTTTATGAGTCAAGAGATTTTTTTGCGCCGATTGAAAATAATTTTTCAAAAAGGGTCAGGTTTCCGGGTTGACTATGATTATTGCTGTGATTTCAGGGGGATTGAAAAAAATTGAGAGCTTTGAGAGGACCAGCGGAATGACTATAGCCTAAATGCCCCACCCGGTCAACAGGGGAGGAAGTCGGCAAGGGGCTGACGTAGGTTGGGTGGTTCTGCGCGCAACGCAGGTTCACCCAACACCATTCAGCCATGGGAAAAAAAATGTTGGGTGAACCCGGTCCTTCGGACCGGAACCACCCAACCTACGAATTACGAACTATCCCCCCGGAAAAATGTTTTCACATCTTGGCTTTCAGCTTCTCCAGCCCGTTGCGGGCGAATTCGATTGAAGGGTCGAGGGCAAGGGCGCGCTGGAAACTTTCCACGGCTTCGGCGCTGATCGGCGGCGCTTGGCTCACTGAAAGCTTAACAGGCTGTTTTAATGGGTTGTTACGGATCAAAGCCCGGAGCAATGCCGTCAACGGTCATGGCGTCAGGGTTTTCTTTTTTGCGGTTCTGCCATGCCAAATCAAGATCATAACCTCTATCCCTGGCGACTTCCTTGTAAGACCCGCTGGACAGCCGCACCGCGTCCTCGGATGTAACGCGTATCGCCGGTGTGGTTTTAACCGGGCAGGCGCTTTCACAGGCTCCACAGCCAGCGCAGGAACTTGATTTCACCCTGGGGACTGCAATGGGATGGCCCTTGGGATGAAAAAATTTGATGGCGTCGTAAGGGCATACTTCGTCACATGTCATGCACGCCTTTTTTCCTGCCCAGGCAAGACAGTTTTCCTTGGTGATTTTGGCGGTGCCGATCTTGACCCAGGGGCGCTCCTCATTACTCAAAGGCCGGATAGCCCCGGTGGGACAGGCATGTCCGCAGCGTGTGCATTTAGGGTCACAGCGCGCGATTTTTGTGTTAAGGCCCGGCGAGAAGAGTCCGGCCACCCCGGCTTCCAGCCACAGGGGCCTTAAGGTGTTGGTGGAACATGCGGCCATGCAGAGTCCGCACCGGGCGCACCTGGCCAGAAATTCATCCTCGGGAACCGATCCCGGCGGGCGAACCGGTATGTGGGAAGCTCCGGGCGCTCCAGCCTCGGAATTTGAAACAGCGGGAAGCACGGCAGCAGCAGTCCCTGCAACGGCAACGGCCAGTATCCTTCTTCGGGAGGGATTTTCCGGCTCCGCAGATTTTTTTTCCCCGGCCTTGAATCCGAAAGACACCGCATTGGTCGGACATAGCTTTTCGCATTTTCCGCACAAAATACAGTCATAATAAAGGGTCTTTGAAGGCTCTTTCACAGGAATTGCCGCCATGGGGCACGCCCTTGCGCACTTGCCGCAGCCGGTGCATGAATCTGCTATTCTGCGTGACAGCAGGGGCTTTCTTGCAAATATGGAAAACAGGGCCCCGGCGGGGCACAGGAACCGGCAGAAAAATCTGGTCCGGAAACGCGCAAGAAAAACAAGCCCTGCAAAAAACGCCACCAGAAAAAGTTGAGTGGGAAAAACCGGGGTGGCGACCTGGGCGAACACAGCGGACTGCCAGCCAAGCATTCGGGCCAGGGGCCGGAAAACATCCAGGGCCAAGCCTGAAATAAGAGCCGCCATAGGTAGAATGACAAGGCCATAGAAACGCGTGGACAGCGAAAGCGGAGACAATCCATAAGAAAAATTCATGCCGAAAACGGCCGATACGACAAGGGCCGCAAGAAACACGAATCGGACGGTTTTGGTGCGGGCGGAAAATGTGCCGGGCCGTTTGGCGACCCCCTTGTCGATAAAGTCAACGGTGGCGCCCATTGGACAGATGTGCCCGCAAAAAGCCCTGCCAAAAAGCAGCATGGACAACATGACAATTAATGCCGGAAAACCGAACACCTTGAAACTGCGGCCTGCTATGGCGGCTATTCCCATAAGCGCCGGATCAAGCCTGCTGAAGATATTCAGGGAAACTGGATCAGCCTGGGTAAAGGAAACAGACGACAACAATGCCAAAAACAATATGAAAGAAGCCGTTTGCGCGACTTTTTTGAAAGTGTTCATATGCGGATTTCTTTAATCATGAGATTTTCGATGTCCATTCTGCCAAGTCCCCGCTCATGGGCCAGACGCAGGTGGCGGACCTGTCGTGGCGCGTATTTTTTGCCGTACCAATCGAAGGACGCTGTAGTATAGGCGTCTGCGGCCACCATGTCGGCTGATGCGATGACCTTGCCGGGCCTTAGTATCTTGCCGGGACCGCCGGGTCCGTTGGACGACAGAACCCGCGTGGCGTCCACCACGGTAAGGTCCGCTTTTAATACGGTGTGAAGATCAACAATGCTTTCGTGGAGGCCATTGCGGTGGAATGCCTTTCGATCCAGGACAAGCCCCATCATCCCCTTCATGGAAAGGCTCACCCCTGCCCCGGTATGGGACTTGGCAACCGGCGCGGCAATGATCTTGTCGGCCAGAAGAACATCTTTCATCAACAATGTTGAATTAAGGACGCGCCCGCTCTGTATCCTTTTTTCCGAAAAAAAAGGCTCCTGATATAAAACCCGGACATTCACCCTGGGAAGGGAGGAGCATGCCTCTCTAATACGTGTGGTATCCAGACAGCCCAGGGGATTGAACAGCGGATTGTCCACCACAAGAACTGAAAAGGCGCCTGCTTCAAGACACAAAGCCGCCAACGCCGCCACCACCTCCGGGTGGGTGGTTGTCGCCGATTCCGGCGGCTCGGCAAAGCTCATATTGGGCTTGATGACCACCCTGTCGCCATTTTTGATGAATCTTCCCATGCCCCCCAAAACCTTGATCGCCGCCCGAACCGCCGCTCCCGGCGGGCCTTGGGCCACGGCGATGTCCGGAACGGCCGCCGACGAAACATCATCAGGAGAAAAAAGCCCGACTCCCGAAGCAGCAGCGGCGGCCATCAGGCCGAGTTTGGCCTGAAGTTTTAAAAATTCCCTTCTATCCATCACAATGCCCCTTATTGTTGATTATGCCTCCATCTGTATTTAGCTTGAGAGAAGCATATGTCAAGCAGTTTAGACAGCAATTTCCGGTTAGTAAGTTGCCTGCAAACTGTGACGATTCCGCAAAAGCCTTGCCGGGTTTCCTTAAGGCTCGCATGTCGCAGTTATTAAGTAAGCAAACATCAATATGTGGTGTGTCAAGCTCGCAGTCAGTGGGTTTTTACGAAGCCCTCAAAATTCTTCAGCCCTTTGCAGTCAGCTTCGAAAGCCCGTTGCGGGCGAATTCGATTGAAGGGTCGAGGGCAAGGGCGCGCTGGAAACTTTCGGCGGCTTCGGCGTTCTTGCCAAGGGCCGCCAGGTTCACGCCCAAGTTGGCGTGGTCCATGGCCGAGCCCGGGTCAAGGGCAAGAACCTTGGTGAAGGTTTCCGCCGCCGCCTCGTGGTCTTTTAGCTTGAACTGGCAGAAACCCAAAAGGTTCAGGCAGTCGGTGCGGTCGGGGTCCAGGGACGCCGCTTCCTCAAGGGTCTTTTGGGCCTCGTCGAAGCGTTCCATTTCCTTCAGGGCCATGCCCTTGTAAACAAGGATGCTCCCCAGGTCCTCGCCCTCCGGGTTGCGGGAAAGGGCCTCGTCAAAGGCGGAGAGGGCCGATTCCGGGTCTGAGAGGGCCAGATTCACGGTCCCCCGGTAAAAGGGCAGGTAATGGGTGGGGCCGAATTTCGCCTCCATTTTGCCGATAAGGCCCAGGGCCTCGAAGGGCCCGGCGTTCCGGCTTGCCATGCGGGCAAGGAAGAGTCCCACCGAAGCCTGCTGCGCCCGCTCCCGGAAGCGGGTTCCCGGAATCATGGTGTAAAAGGATGGGATTTGAAGGCCCTTATGGGTTGTCTCGACGGCGTAAATGCTGAAATTGCGGGATGAAAGCGCCCCAAGAAGATTTTCCACCTCAATTTTCACGTTGTCGTTTGAAAGATCGGGAAGATTTGAAACCGTGGAAAGCTCGGCGGGATTTATCACCGCCCCGATTTCCGCCATGCTCTTGGGCTTGGGAAGCCCGGAGGCCACGTAAACCCTGCCGGAATTGAAATCCCCGGCGAGCTGGGCCACTTCCGTCAAGGCGCGGTTAAGGGCCTTTTGGGGATGCGGGCAGGTCCCGGCGGTCCACACTATTTCGCTGGTGCGGCCAAGCGTTACGGGGTCGAAGCCAAGGGCCGCCACCGTGGGTATGCCCATATCAAAAGTGAAATCGGACAGATAGATCACAATTCCCGCCCCGTCGTAGCGGGAAAGAAGGTCGAGCGCCACGGGGTCGTCTATGCCTTCGCGGGTGAGGCCGGGAAAGGGCCGCCCAAGGGAGGCAAGGGCGCTTGTGTGGCGCTCCACGACCTCGCAGATGCCCTGGCACAGGGCCTCCTCGGTTCCGTTTCCTGCGCTCGTGCCGTTAAACTCGTTTATGGCGAAAAACCAGTCAAAGGGAACCAGCACGTTTTTTCCCGTGGATAGCTCTGTTGACCAGGCCCAGCGCTGGGGGTAGAGGCGGAAAAATTCCAGCGCCGCATCACGATCGCCCGATTCGTCGTTCACCGAGGCCGCCACTTGGTCAAGCGGCAGGGCGTCCGTTTCGAAATCCGCGTGGGTTCCGAAACGGAAATTGTCGGGGTCGTTCATAAAGGCGTAAAAGCTGAAGCGCTCGGAAAGCTCCATGACGGCGCTGGCGCGGGCCTGTAGGTCGGTTCCGCCTTTGCCCATCTGCTTTCTTATGCCGGTGAGAGCGCGGGCGTCCTTGCCGTAGATGGAAAAATAGACCGGAATCCCAAGCCTGCCGTTGTCAACCCGCACGACCTTATCGAAAACCGAGATTCCAAGGTTTTCCACCCGGCTCATGAAACGGGCAAGGGTTTCCTCCTGGGTGGCGGTCTTGTCCTGGTCCACCCGGCTCTTCTTGAACACGTCTTTAAGGACGATGGTTTTCATTGTGAATCCGATATGTTGTTGATGGAATCGATTGGCCGGTTGAGGCTTCCCGTGCGATAGCCTTTAAGATCGATGGCCGAATAAATAAATCCGACGGATTCCAGAAAGTCCGCCACGCAGGCCCGAAAGAGCGGATCTTTGAAGCGCGGAAAATCGGCCTCCGTAACCTCTATCCGGGCAGTGTCCCCGTGATGCCGCACCCTTAGCTGGCCGATTCCAAGATCATGCAGGAAATCCTCGGCCTTTTCAACGGCTGAGAGCTTTTCGGCGGTTATGGGGCTTCCGGTGGGGATTCGGGATGCAAGACAGGCGGAGGAGGGCTTGTTCCACGTGGAAAGCCCCATGGAGCGCGAGATTTCGCGGATTTCCGCCTTGGTAAGGCCCGCCTCCGCAAGGGGGGCGGCAATTCCCATCTCCTTTGCGGCCAAGAGGCCGGGCCGGTAATCCATCGAATCATCCGCGTTGGCCCCGTGGACAAGCGCCGGAAAGCCTTCTTTCCGACCCGCTTCCAGCATGGCCGCAAGGTGCGAGCGCTTGCAGAACCAGCACCTGTCGCGGGGGTTGGACGAAAATTCCGAAAGCTCCATCTCGCGTCCCGGAACCACTATGTGCCTTACCCCAAGGCTTGCGGCGAGAGCCTTGGCCGCTGCAAGCTCCCGGCGCGGCACGATGGGCGAATCGACGGTTATTCCCAGAACGCCTTCGCCGAGCGCCTCGCGGGCCAGGGCCAGGAGCAGGGACGAATCCGCCCCGCCGGAAAAGGCCACGGCCAAAGGCCCGGCTTTTTTAATTATGCTTTCGGCGAGCCTGCGCTTTTCCTCAAGGACGCTCACGGTCTTTTCCCGCAGTGTAGCGCGCCGCCCCGTTAAGGGTTTCGCCGCTTCTTATGGTTTCCATGCCCATCATAAACTCGTTTTCCATGGCCTGATCAAAGGGCAGTGAAAGCCCCTGCAGCATGGCCATGCGGTCGTTTCTCATGCAGGTCTGGGGCCAGCGGGAAATCTGCTCCGCAAGGGCTTCCGCCTCCTCGCGGGCCTTTCCCGTGGGAACCACGCGGTTGGCGAGCCCCATTGAAAGCGCCTCCTGGGCGGCCACGCTTCTGCCGGTGAGCACGAGGTCCATTGCGCGGGACAAGCCGATGAGCCGCGCAAGCCGCACGGTTCCGCCGTCGATCAAAGGCACCCCGTAGCGGCGGCAGAAAATCCCGAAAACGGCGTCTTCTTCCATCACGCGCAAATCGCACCAGATGGCGAGTTCAAGCCCCCCGGCCACTGCAAAGCCGGAAATTGCGGCGATGACGGGCTTAGATAGCACCATGCGGCTTGGTCCCATGGGCCCCACCGCGTTCATGTCTGCCTCCAGGGGGTTGGCGCGGGGAAGGCCGGGTTCGGACAGGGCCTTCAAATCCGCGCCCGCGCAGAAACATCCCCTCGCCCCCCACAAAACCGCCACCGAGGCCGAATCATCGGCGTCAAATTCCGTGAACGCCGCGAAAAGCTCGCGGGCGGTGGGTCCGTCCACGCCGTTTTTGACATCCGGGCGATTGATGATGACCGTCCACACCGGCCCGTTTTTTTCCACCAGCACGTTCATGGGAATCATCCTCGATTTTGGTCTGAAAACTGAAATCCGCCTTGATTCTTCAAATCTACGCAAAAAATCCAAAAACCGCAAACGGGATTTGACACGGACTTCAGCGGCTTTCATCCGCGTCATTTAACCCCCGAAAGCCTCGCCGTAACAAGGGCCGCTATGTACTCGGCCTCGGCCTGGGGAACCGGAATCGTGACCGATGCAACCTTCCTGTCGTTGCGGGCAATGAGGCAGCTGTGCGATTTGGCGAATTTTTTAAAAAGTCCCAGCATGTTTTTAAGGCTCTCCCGGCCATGGTCACGGGCTGATCGTTCCGTGAGCCATGCAGCAGCGAAGAATTCCTCCATCAGTTCCGCCTTCATTTTAACAACCGTGCGGGAAATCATGCCTTTTTTTCGAATCAAAAGGCCCTGTCTATCTGCGGTTATAATGGTTCGCTCAGACGCATGCTGGAAGACAAAGAAGATGCCCAGAAAAGAAATTATATTGACAGGGTCTATTAACGGTAAGAGCAGGGCATTGACACCGGGCGGATTGACGACAATTAAGGTGCCAGTAAGATATTGAAATAATGTTATTATTCCAAACACTCCCATAATAGCCAAAACGGCTATCTTATGAAAAACGATGAAGCCCATTAACGGGATCTCAATAACAAGCGTCCTGCCGTCGTCCTCAAGGCTGGAGAGCATTTCGGCGGGTGGCTCAGGCAGGGTATCCGGTTTTTCCCTCCTGTGTGATGCCTGCGCGGCCAGGGATTCATTCAAGCGGTCGGGTTCGCGCACCACAAGGGTTCCCTCCGAGCGGTCATGGAGGGGGACTTCCCAGAATCCGGCTATGGCCTCGGCAATACGGCGGGATTCGAGATATTGGAAGGATTTGCTGAACTCTATTTCTTCCGGCCCGCCGGCAAGTATAACCGGATAGCATGGGCGTCTTGACTTGGAACTGTCCTTGTATTTCAGGATGCGGTCTATCTCCACCCGCTCTACGCCTTTTAAAGCGAAGGTTTTGGACTTGAATTTGACGGAGGGCCACAGGCCCCACCAGATTTCACCCATTTCGTGGACGCGGTCGAATTCGGCATTTATCCGCCCCAAAAGCATTCCAAGCCCGATCAATAGAAAACCGCCGGCAGGAAAAAGCGAGGCGAATTTCTCTGAAAGGCCGGCAGGACCCACCCACTGTATGATTATGAAAGCCGCCGAAACCACCGCAATCAGAAAACCTGCAACCGCGAGCAACCCGCCCCCGCTTGTAAGCACCAACTCCTGCCTCGTTTCCCTGGTGACTCGCATGTAAGTCTCTCCTTATTCCGCCTTCTCGAAAAAAGGCAGAGGTTTCCCCGTCCGAAACGCCAGCGCCTGGCAGATGGCGATGAGCCCCCCGCCGTCCTCGGTCACCCTTATTTCATAGCTTGCGGTGCGCTTGGTGAGGCTGGTCTCTTTGGCGGTCGCGGTGAGATTCGCCCCCGGCTCCGGGCTTTTGACGTAGGTGGTGGAAACGTTCAACGCCACCGCCACCGTGCCGTGGGTCTGGCAGGCGGTCTCGAAGGCCTCGTCGATGAGGGCGAAAACCGCCCCGCCGTGGGCCCGGGAAAAGAGGTTGTCCATGCTTTCGGGTTTTAGAAGCATGGCGACCGTGGAGCATCCCTCCGAAAGCTCCACGAGTCTCAATCCCATGGTTTTTGCGAAGGGTTCCTTTTCCACTGCGGAAAATATGGCGGAACGAAGATTTTGATCCATGAAGCCCCCGTGTTGCGGTTTTATTCGGTTGACAACGTGAATATCCGTATTAGTTTCGGAGATTGATAATTGCGCGGATCAAGGGCGTTTGGGCCGGCACCGGCCAGTGAAGGCGCCGGACATTTTTCAAGGTCGTTTTCCGCCAACAAAGCGTATTGCAAACCATTTATCAAGCCCCAAGATTGAGCCATGAGCGAAAAACGCTGTTATTACGAAATACTGGAAGTCAGCCGCGAAGCCACGGACGACGAGATTAAATCAGCCTACCGGAAGCTGGCCTTGAAGTTCCACCCGGACAGGAACCCCGGCGACAAAAAGGCCGAGGACTGCTTCAAGGAAGCCGCCGAGGCCTATGAAGTCCTGCATGACAAGGAAAAGCGCGAAGTCTACGACCGCTACGGCCACGACGGCCTTTCCGGGCGAGGGTATTCGGGTTTTTCGGGCTTCGAGGACATCTTTTCCAACTTCGGCGACATCTTCGAGGAGTTCTTCGGCTTCGGCGGGGCCCGCCGCCGGGGCGGGCGAAGCGCGCGGGGCGCGGACCTTCGCTACGATCTCACCCTCTCCTTCATGGAAGCGGCCTTTGGCTGCGACAAGGAAATCGAGATTCGGAAGCGCGAAATCTGCGCGACCTGCAAGGGCAAGGGAAGCGCCGAGGGCAGCGAGCCTGCCACCTGCCGCCACTGCGGCGGAAGCGGCCAGATTTCCCAGAGCCGGGGCTTTTTCACCGTGCGCACCGGCTGCCCATACTGCCGGGGCGAGGGCCGGGTGATCACCAACCCCTGCCCCAAGTGCCACGGCCAGGGCATGATGGACACCCGGAAGAAGGTCACCGTGCGTGTTCCGGCGGGCGTTGACCGGGGCTCGCGGCTGCGGCTTTCCGGCGAGGGCGAGGCGGGACCCGCTGGCGGGGTTCCGGGCGACCTCTACGTGTTCCTCGACGTCAATCCCCACGAGTATTTCCAGCGCGACGGCAAAAACGTCATCTGCCGGGTCACCATCAGCTTCATCCAGGCGGCCCTTGGCGACGAGGTGATGGTTCCCACCATCAACGGCGAAAAGGCGCTCAAAATCCCCAAGGGCATTCAGCCGGGCGAGATTCTCACCTTCCACGGCGAGGGCATCCCCTCCCTTCGGGGCGGCACAAAGGGCGACCAGATAATGCAGGTTCTCATCAAGACCCCGGTGAACCTTTCAAAGGAGCAGGAAAGGCTCCTTGAGCAGTTCGCGGAGCTTGAGAAGAACAAGTTTACCTCGAAGATCAAGAAACTCTTCGGAAAAACCGCGTGAAGCCGGTCTAAAACGCGAACTGCTGTGTCAGGCATCACCAAAAAGTCGGTCACGTACAAAGGCGTACGCTCCCTCCTTTTTGGCTCGCCTTCCTTGCATTTCATCGTTTTATCCAGGCTTCACGTCGAGACTCTGCCGGAAAGTCGGGGCTGATCTTAACAGGCTTAAAAAACATTAGCAAAAAAGGTTAACGGAAAACTCCATGTACGAATTGAAGGTGAGAACAAGGTTCGCGGCTGCTCACAGGCTGGCCATGGTCGGGCATAAATGCGAAAATCTCCACGGCCACAACTGGACCATTGAAGTGGTGCTGAAGGGCGACAGCCTGGACGGCGGCGGTGTGCTCATGGATTTCGGCATAGCCAAAAAGCATCTTGCGGGCGTCATGGACTCGCTCGATCATAAATTTCTGAACGAGTTGCCCGCTTTCCTTTCCTGTCCGCCGTCTTCGGAAAACATCGCCAGGATCGTGGCGGTAAGCATGGCCGAAAGAATAGATTCGGACAGGGTAAAGGTCTATTCCGCCACCGCCTGGGAATCCGAAGACTCTGCGGCGACCTATATTGCCGCACCCTGACGGGATATCAGCCTGTCTAAAAACGCGAACTGCTTTGTTGCGCTTCAAAGCCAATTCCGTCACGTACATTAAGTACGCTTACTCATTGGCTTTTTGCGCGCCTTGCATTTCATCGTTTTTATACAGGCTTTGCATCTTGCCCTTTTTCAACAGACTGAGAACCACATGCTTCTAAGCGAAATGAAACAGGGCGACCGGGGGACCATAGTGAAGGTGGGCGGCGAGGGCTCCTTCCGCCGCAGGCTCCTTGAGATGGGCTTTCTGCGCGGCTCAATCCTCACCGTGGTGAAGTACGCGCCCCTCAAAGACCCCCTTGAGGTGATCGTGGGCCAAAGCCACGTTTCCCTCCGGGTGGAGGAGGCGGCGCAGATTGAGATGAAATCGGCCTGAAAGTTTTTTCCTGGCATTTTAAAGGCTGTCCACAAGCGATGAGATGCAAGGAAGACGAGCCGAAAGGGAAGGACGCGTACCCCAAGGTACGCGACGCCCCTTTTGGAGAAGTCTGACGCAGCAGGTCGCGCTTGTGGACAGCCGTAAAGGTTCACATGGCAAAACTCACTGTCGCCCTTACGGGCAACCCCAACTCCGGCAAAACCACCACCTTCAACAACCTTACGGGCACCCGCCAGAAGGTGGGCAACTGGCCGGGGGTGACGGTGGAAAAAAAGCTCGGCGCGGTTTCGCACAAGGGCGTTGACCTCACCGTTGTTGACCTTCCCGGCACCTACAGCTTAACCGCCTTTTCCATAGAAGAGATTGTGGCTAGGAACTTCATCCTTGAAGAAGCGCCCGATCTGGTCGTCGACATAATCGATTCCTCCAACCTTGAGCGCTCGCTCTTTCTGGCCACCCAGCTTCTCGATCTCGATTCGCCGGTGCTACTGGTTCTCAACATGTCCGACGTGGCCAAGAGCCGTGGACAGACAATCGACGCGGAAAAACTCTCCGAGCTTCTGGGCGTTCCGGTTGTCTCCACCGTGGGCAACAGGAACGAGGGCACAGAGGCCCTTCTGGACGCCATCGTGTCTGCGGCCAACAAGAACGCCTGCCCGGACCCCGGACGCCGGGTGCGCTACACCCGCGACCTGGAACAGGCCGTGGAAACGGTTCGGGAGCGCCTGGCTGCGGCGCTTTCCGCCGACTGCCCCTTTGATCTGCGCTGGACAGCGGCCAAGCTCATCGAGCATGACTCCATCGTGCGGGAAAACATCGAAAAGGCCCTTGGCGAAAACGCCCCGGCGGTGATGGCCACCCTGGACGCCGTGCGGGAGCGGCTGGCGGACCTTTTCGACGACGAGCCGGAAATAATCATGACCGAGGAGCGCTACGGCTTCATTTCCGGCATAATCCGGGAGGTGGTGAAAAACTCGGTCCAGAAAAAGGTGGACGTTTCCCGCAACATCGATCTCGTTCTCACCAACCGGTTTCTGGGTTTTCCCATTTTCATCTTCTTCATCTGGGCCATGTTCCAGCTTACCTTTACCATAGGGGCCTATCCCCAGGGCTGGCTGGAAAGCCTCATGAACCTCATCATCAGCCTCGCCAAGGACGCACTTCCGCCCGGCGTGGGCGCGGATCTTTTGACCGACGGCGTGCTCTCCGGCGTTGGCGCGGTGATCGTGTTTCTCCCGAACATCCTTATTCTTTTCTTCTGCATCGCGCTTTTCGAAGACACCGGCTACATGGCCCGCGCGGCCTTTTTGATGGACAGGATAATGCATCTTCTGGGCCTGCACGGAAAAAGCTTCATCCCGCTCCTGATGGGTTTTGGCTGCAACGTGCCAGCAATAATGGCGGCCCGCACCCTTGAAAGCGACCGCGACCGCATTTTGACCATACTCATAAACCCGCTGATGTCCTGCTCGGCCCGGCTTCCGGTTTACGTGCTGCTTGCAGGGGCCTTTTTTCCGGGCAGGGCCGGAAACGTGATTTTCGGCATTTATTTATTGGGAATCGTTCTTGCGGTTGTTATGGGCAGGATTTTTTCATCTACGATTTTAAAGGGTTGCGTGGCTCCCTTTGTGATGGAGCTTCCCCCCTACCGGATGCCCATGGCAAAGAGCCTGGCCATCCACATGTGGGACCGGGCCAAGATGTTTCTGAAAAAGATGGGCGGGGTTATCCTGGTGGGCTCCATCATCATCTGGTTTCTGGCCTCCTTCCCGAAACCCGACGCCCCGCCCCCCGGAACCGATCCCGCGCTTGCCGCCGCGCAAGCCGTTGAAACGTCCTTTCTTGGCCGCATGGGCCATGCAGTGGAGCCGGTTTTCGCGCCCCTTGGCCTTGACTGGAAATCGGGAGTGGCCCTCATCACCGGCGCGGTCGCCAAGGAGGTGGTCGTCAGCACCCTTGGGGTTCTCCACCAGTCCGATTCCGAAGGCGGGCTGTCGGAATCCCTGCAAAAATCCGGCATGACTCCCCTATCGGCCCTGGCCCTCATGGCCTTCGTCCTCCTCTACATGCCCTGCCTCGCCACCGTCGCCGCCATCCGCCACGAGACCGGAAGCCGCAAGTGGACCGTCTTCGCCGTAAGCTACTCCACCGCCCTTGCGTGGTTGGTCTCTTTTGGTATATACCAAGGCGGTAGATTGTTGGGCCTGGGGTAGCCGCTTCATCAGGCTCAAGGGTTGGCGCTTGCAAAAAGGAGTTTGGGACATGGCTATTTCACAGCAGTTCATTGTTGACGACAGCGGCAGGAAGACGGCGGTTTTGCTTCCGATAAGGCAATACCGCAAACTGATGGCCGATCTTCACGATCTGGCCGTGGTTGCGGAGAGAAAGGACGAAAAGCCGGTCAGCCTTGAAGAAATGAAAAAGAGGCTTGCCAGCGATGGCGCATTATAGCGTTACTTTCAAGCCTTCCGTGGAGAAGGATTTTCGTGCTCTTCCCAAGGCTGTCGCCCATCGGGTGTGGGCCGCCATCGAAAAGCTCGCCGAAGAGCCATTGCCGCGAGGGGCTTTGAAGCTGACAGGTTCGGAAAGCCTCTATCGCTTGCGTATTGGTGATTATCGGCTCATTTATGGCGTGGATAATGAAAAAAGCCAGGTATTGATTCACCATATCCGCCACAGGCGGGAAGTTTACAGGCAGTTTTAGCAACCTTGTGCCGACGTGCTCAGCGGCCGCCATCCGCCACGAGACCTGAAGCCGCAAGTGGACCGTCTTCGCAGTAAGCTACTCCACCGCTAATGAAATCCATAGGTAACGGAAGGGCTAAAGCTAAATGGATGAAACCCCGATAATGACATATAAGGATGCGTCTATAAGCAGAAAGCAAACGCTAACTTTAACGAACGAAAGTGTTAATGTAAAAGGTAAGGTGTTTTTTAAAGCAGAATATGAAGCCTCTTTTCCCTTGAACATGATTTCTCCTGAATACCATAAAATCTTTATGAGGTATAATATATTTTGGGCTTCTATTTTATTCGCCATTATCTCATTTATCGCTGCAAAAATTTATTATTCAATTCCAGGTGCAAGCATAGAAACTACCATTGGTAGACTGATTACTGTTATGCCTGTGCCTTTTATTGTAACGGCATTATTAACTTATAAAAAAATTAGAGTCGCAGTTTTTAATAACCGACAGGGGCAGGCACTTTTTGTCATTATTGAAGACAGGAAGAAAAAGGACACGTATGGGGATATTGTAGAAGCTATAGCAAGAACAATCAAGAAAAACGAACAAGATCAAGAAAATCTTGCCACCGCGCCTAGGGAGTCTGAAAGCGATGAAATGCAAGGAAGAGTGAAGCGGGCGGGAAGGAATAGTACTTGCCGTACATGACGACCCGCCCGCTTTGCTCTGACACAGCAGTTCGCGCTTTCAGGCACCCTGGATGACTTGCGTACACACCTGATCCAAGATATGCACCGCGAAAATAAGGCGGGCGAAGCGTTCGTCCTTGGTTTCGCCCTTGTGGAAGCGGTAGTAAATCTGCTGGGCGATGACCGCCAGGCGGAAAAGGCCGAAGCAGAAGTAGAAGGGCCAGTCGTCCACCTTACGGCCCGAAAGGGCCTCGTAGAGCGTCACAAGCTTGCTTCGGTTGAGGCAGCCCGGCATGTTGGTGGGCATCATGCGCATGGCCTCAAGCTCCGCCGGGTCCGAAGCCTCAACCCAGTAGCCAAGGGAGCTTCCAAGGTCCATTAAAGGATCGCCCACGGTGGCCATTTCCCAATCCAGCACGCCGATTATCTTCAAGGGGTCATTGGGGTCCAGCACCACGTTGTCGAACTTGTAGTCGCCATGTATTACGGCGGCCCGCGTCACGCCCTGGGGAATCCGGCCCGCCAGCCACTGCATGGCCTCCTCGAAATCCGGGGCGTCCGGGGTGCGGGCGGCGCGGTATCGCCTGCTCCAGCCTTCAACCTGCCTTGTTATGTAGCCCTCCGGTTTCCCGAAGTTTTCCAGGCCCAGGGCCTTGTAATCCAGGCCGTGCAGTTTTACGTGAAGATCGATCAGGTTCTCGCAGAGCTTTTTCGCCATAACGGGTGTGAAGTCTATCCCCTTTGGCGGGTCCTTGCGAAGGATTATGCCCTTTATGCGCTCCATCACGTAAAAGGGCGCGCCTATTATGGATTCGTCCTCTGTGTAGGCAAGGGGCTTGGGGCAGGGGAAATGGGGGGAGAGGGCTGAGAGGATTTTAAACTCCCGGCCCATGTCGTGGGCGGTCTTGGCCTTGGTGCCGAAGGGCGGGCGGCGCAGAACGAGCCCGGTGTCGCCCACCGTTATGAGATACGTCAGGTTCGAGTGGCCGGAAGGGAACTGGCCCACGGTGACGGGGCCGGAAAGGCCCGGTATGGAATCCTTCAGAAAGGGCTCGATCTTTTTGGCGTCAAGCTCCTCGCCCTGCCTTGTTTCCTTGGCCTTGTCCAGATTATCCATGATTTCCTCATTCTATCGGAAGCGGCTTTCCGGGGCAGACAACGGCCTCGATCCAGCCGATGACGAATTTTACGTATTCTTCGACGGTTACGTTCCGCGAGCGGTATTTCCAGCGTTTGACGTACCATTCCTGGAGCATGGCCTTTATGATGGCCGCCGTCATGTCCGGGTTTTCCACGGTAAAGACGCCTTCCGCCCGCCCCTTGACCAGGATTTCCGCAAGCACCTGCTCGGTGAAAATCTCGCTTGCGATGGCCTCCTTCATCTGCTTCTTGTCCAGGTTCCGGGCCTCCATGAAGGAGAAATAGAACCAGGGCTGCATGGCCTCCGAAAGATAGACGTGGGCGGTGATTCCGGCGCGCAGCTTTTCCCGCCAGCCGTCGGCGGCCTCAACCTGGGAGACCATTATGCGGGCGGTGAGGCGGCGGCCCTGGTCCTGGATCATGGCTAAAAGCTCGTCTTTTCCCGCGAAATACGAATAAAGCGCCCCCATTGAAAGGCCCGCGCCCTCGCTAAGATTGCGAAGGCTCATGGCGTGGAAACCCTTCTTGTTGCTGATCGCAAGGGTTGCGTCGAAGATTTTGGCCAGGTTCTTCACCACCCGGTCTTCCTTCTTCACCTTGATCTTGTCGGCGTTTTCCGCGTAAATCTCCTGGCAGATGTCCTTTTTGGACACAGAAACCAGGTTCTTGAATTCGGCAAGGGTTATCATGAGTGTTTCCCCGTAAGTGGTTAATTTTTAACGGGTGTATTAAAGCAGGATGAAAACCTCTTGTCAAACAAGGCCGCCCGGCTCTCGCCGATAGCGGTGTCAAACTTCGCCGGTCTCGGTGCTCACGTATCTCGATACGCTCCGCCCTCGCCCTGCTCGTTTTCCTTGCTCTCGACGATTCCGGGCGGCCTTGGCCTTAGCTGCCATGTATTTTATTACAGCCATTCCAGCCGTCGAGAGACAATATGCGAAGCCCTCAAACTGCGCGTAGCGTGCGCAGCACGCGAAGCGTAAACAAAGGGGGTCCGGGGGCCGTCGGCCCCCGGTCGCCGGAGGCATTCTTTTACTTTTTGTACCGGTCCAGAATCCTTCTTGCCAGCGCCGCCTTATGGACTTCGTCCGCGCCGTCGTAGATGCGGGCCGCGCGTTCGTGGCGGAAGAAGAAGGCTATGGGGGTGTCGTCGGTCATTCCAAGGCCGCCGTGGACCTGGAGGGCCCGGTCAACCACCCGGTTCATGGTGTTGGCCACCACGAATTTTATCATGGACACCTCGTCGCGGGCCTCCTTGTGGCCAAGGGTTTCCATTGCCCATGCGGCGTGGAGAACCATGAGGCGGGCGGCCTGGATTTCGGCGGCGGAGTCGGCGATCCACTGCTGTACGATCTGCTTGGAGGCAAGGTTTCTGTCCGGCCCCATCTTGCGGTAAACGGCGCGTTCGCACATCAGATCGAAACTGCGGGATGCCACGCCGAGCCAGCGCATGCAGTGGTGGATTCGTCCGGGTCCGAGTCTGTCCTGGGCGATGACGAAGCCCGTGCCTTCGGGGCCTAAAAGGTTCGATTGGGGCACCCGGCAGGACTGGTAGATGATCTCGCCGTGGGAAAAGTAGCCGTCGCCGCTGTGGCCCATGACCGGAATGTTGCGCACGAGGTTGAAGCCCGGAGTGTCGGTGGGCACGATTATCATGCTGGCCCTAAGATAGGGCGAGGGGTTTTCCGGGTTGGTGACCGCCATGATGATGGAGAATTTTGAGCCGTCCGCCGCCGTGGAGTACCACTTGTGGCCGTTAATTATGTAATCGTCGCCGTCCTTCACCGCCGTTGCGTCCATCATGACCGGGTTGGAGCCGGGCATGTCAACCTCGGTCATGGAAAAGCAGGAACGGATTTTTCCGTCGGCCAAAGGCTGAAGATACTTTTCCACCTGCTCCGGCGTTCCGTACTTGTGGAGGATTTCGGCGTTGCCCGCGTCCGGGGCCTGGCAGCCGAAAACGTAGTGGCCAAGGGGGCAGCGGCCCAGAACCTCGGAGACAAGGCCGTGTTCCATGAGATTCAAGCCCATGCCGCCGATGTCTTTGGGAAGGTTGGGGGCCCAAAGCTCCATTTTTTTCACCATGTCGCGCTTCTGGTTCAAAATGGGCTCGACCTCTGCGAAGGTCTTTCCCAGGAATTCGCGCTCAAGGGGAATGAGTTCCTTGTCAACGAACTCGCGGGCGAGCTGGCAGACTGCCTGCATCTTTTCTGAAACGGTGAAGTCCATTGTTTGTCCTTTTTCTATCGAAGGGTGAGAAGGTTTCTGTCGCCCGTTATTTCGAGATGCGCGGTGTCGTTGAAGCCCAGAAGGAAGAGGCCGCGCGGGGTGGCCTTTATGCGTGTGACCGAGGCGTTGCGTACGGCGAAGGCGAGCTCCATGGTCTTTTCTTCGGATAGCCCCAGAACCGCCTGCATGGCGGCGGACACCGGGCCTGCCGAGGTGAAGACCGCCACGTGGCGGGCATCCGCGTTTTCGTCGGCCACTTTTTGAAGCCCGTCGCGCACCCTTTGGGTGAAGGCCCGCCAGTTTTCGCCCACTCCGGGGTCGATCTCGCCCCTTGCCCAGGCCTTCATCATTTTCTCGAAAAGCCGGGCAAAGGCTTTTTTGTCGGTAAGGCACTTGGCCACGTCTGCGGCCACGTCGGGGTCTTCCCGGATCATGCGGCTTACCTCGTGATTCCACACCGTTCCCGCGTCGAACTCGTCGAACTCGGCCAGAACAGTCAGCGCCGGGGTTTCGGGCCGGGCCGAAAGGGGCTCGGCGGTCTGCCTGTGGCGCACCATGTTGCCGGTGTAGCAAGCATCAAACCGCATGGAAAGGCGCACCGCGTGGTCCGCGTAAAGGTCTGCCTGACGCCGGCCCACGGTTGATAAGAGGTCGTAGTTGGCGGCCCCGAAGGAGGCCTGGCCGTGGCGAATCAAATGGATTATGACGCTCAATGGACGGCTCCTGTAAATGATCTCAAGCTACCGAAGATTATTCCATAAATCCGGTTCCAGTGTCAAGAAAAAAAGCGAGCGGTCGTTATTTTTTATGGAAGGGGGAAAGACCGGTCCGGGCTTTTGGGGCAAGGAGGATGAAAGGAAGGCAAAAAGACCGGAAAGCGGAATGAATCCGTTTTCCGGATATCGGTCAGGACGGCTGGTTGTCGGAGGGTGCGGGGGAGGGATTTCCCGAAGGATTCCCGCCGGTTTTTCTGCGCCGCCTTCTTTTTGGCCTGGAATCGGCTCCCGGCGCGTCGGGCGAGGGAGTAGCCGGGCGCGGTTCGCTTTCGGCCCTGGGCTTGGGGGCAACGGCGCCGGAAGCCGGTCTCTCCGGCCTTTTGCCCGAAAGGGGCCTTCGGCTCCTGCCCCTGTCCGCTCCCTGGCTTCCCCTTCCGCCCGGCCTTGACGGCCCGGAATCCTTCTTGCGATAAGGACGCCCCGGCTTGGAGAGGTCCTCGCCGTACCAGTCGGGTTCGGGCCAGCATACCGGAATCTTGTGGCCAAGGGAGCTTTCCAGGCCTTCCAGGTAGAAAACCGTGCGGTCGCAGGCAAGGGTTATGGCTTTTCCGGTCTTGCCCGCGCGGGCCGTGCGGCCTATTCTGTGGATGTAGTTTTCAGGGTCCTGGGGTACGTCGTAGTTGATGACGTGGCTTATGTCCTCCACGTGGATGCCCCGTGAGGCCACGTCGGTTGCCACCAGGATGGAAAGCTCGCCGTTTTTAAAGGCTTGCATGAGCGCCAGCCGCTTTTTCTGCACAAGGTCGCCGGTTATGCCTTCCGCCGGAAAGCCGTTTTCGGAAAGACGCCTTGCAACCTCCTCCACAGTGCCCTTCATGTTGGCGAAGATGATGGCCCGTGTCCAGTCCTCGCGCCTCAAAAGCCCCAGAAGAAGGGAGAATTTTTCGTCCACCCCCACGTGGAAAAGGCTCTCTTCGACACCGGCCACCAGGACCGTGGCTTCGGGGGCGTCCAGAAACTCCGGGCAGTTCATGTATTCGTATGTCAGTTCCAGCACCCGGTAGCTCAAGGTGGCGGAAAAAAGCATGGTCTGGCGTCGGTTGTAGGGGGGGAGGTTTTTCAGAATATAGCGCATGTCCTTGGCGAAACCAAGGTCTAAAAGTCTGTCCGCCTCGTCTATCACCGCGATTTTTATGTCTTTTGTGAGAAAGATTTTCTGCTTGAAATAGTCGATCAGGCGCCCCGGAGTGCCGATTACGATGTCCACGCCCTTTTTCAGCTCGCCGGCCTGTTTGGCGTAATCCATGCCGCCCACAACGGCGCAGGAGGAAAAGCCGGTGTGCGCGCCAAGCAGCTGCGCATCGGCGAGTATCTGAAGGGCAAGCTCGCGGGTGGGGGCCACAACGAGGGCCGAGGGGCCGCCGCCTTCGATCTTGGGTTCGGACATAAGGCGCGTGAAGAGAGGAACAAGGAAGGCCGCTGTTTTTCCGGTTCCTGTCTGGGCCTGGCCCGCCACGTCCTTGCCTGTGAGGGCCACGGGGATGACAAGGGCCTGGATGGGGCTCAAGTTCACGAAGCCTGCGTCCGTTATGCCCTGGGCCACCTCCTTTGGAAGGCTGAAATCATCGAAGGTCTTCCGGGTGAGAAAGCCGGGCATGGGGCCCCGCTGCCACGCGGGATCGAAATCGTTCACGTCCTCATCTGTCATGGGAAAATCCTGAACCGTGCGCCGGAAGCGCCACGGCAAAATGTATTATTATCGGAAACAGCCCTGCTGCGGGCTGTACTTGGCGTTTCGGCATCGCATGTTACGGGGGGCTTGGATGGTTGCCGGACACGCGAACGCCGGAACCCGCGCAAAGAGAGGTCATACCATTCTCAATGTATCCTATAATATTTCCCATGTTGTCAACCTTCTTCCCGGAAAAACCCCGACAATAATTCCTGTGAACCTGGAAGGCCCCGTCCATCCGGGCGAAACCGGCCTTTTGCCGCCGCTTGACCGGCGCCGCGAGCGTTACTATATTAAGCGAAGCATGGTTCTTTTCCGTTTTTAAGGAAACCTGTCCGAAGGGCGAAATGCCGTAAGCCTGATCCTCCGCTGTTTTTGGGAGTGAGAAAGATGGAATTAAACCCTGCTCTTAATATTATAAAACTGAGAAGCCGCGCCCCTTTCGGGCCGGCCTCGTTACAGGGAGGGGAAAAAAATGCTGGAGCTGATTCTGGTGGGCGGCTTCATTGCCGCGTATCTTTTTCTGCAGCTTTACCTTCTGCCCAAAATGGGCGTCTCCACCTGAATGCGCGATTCCTGCCAGTTGGCGGGCCCTGAAAAAAAAGCGCCGGGAACGGATGGCGAAAAAGCCGTTGAAAAAAACTGACAAGCCCTCAAAAAGCCGCGCCGCCAGGGATCGCTGCGCGGCTTTTTAAGGCCCCCCGCGCCCAAATACAGGGGAAAACCTCTCGCGGCCTCCCCCAAGCCTTCCATTGAAGCCCCTTGCGAAAAGAGGCTCTGCGGTCTTGGCCGCCGCCAACTGTCCGTTCCTGGTACAACCTGCTAATTTACTTAAAAAATTTACAAAAAATGCCCCTTGACCCAAGGTGTTGTTACATGGTATTGTAACACCCGAATAGTGTGAAAGTTGCATAATCTCCGTCCGTATTTTGTACGACGCCGTCAAACCTTGCTTCCTCGGCATGGGCCAGCCCTTATCCCTCATTCTCCGGCCAAGACTGCGTTTACAGGGCAGTGCTTTTTCCTTTCGGCCCTGATTATCCGTGTATCATAATTCCTTACGATATCAAAGGTTACGGCCATGGTGGTCATTGCCCTCATAAGCAACCTTTCTCTGCTCGTGGCTTTGAGCGTGATTTCGGAATTCATCGGCCAGCGATGGAAAACCGGCGTCACGGCTGCGCTCTTGCAGGGGCTGGTCTTCGGAGGGGCGGCTGTCATCGGGATG
This sequence comes from Deltaproteobacteria bacterium, assembly GCA_016235345.1. Classification (NCBI taxonomy): domain Bacteria; kingdom Pseudomonadati; phylum Myxococcota; class Myxococcia; species Deltaproteobacteria bacterium. The sequence goes on from JACRLG010000001.1 coordinate 84,117, forward strand.
CTGGAGCCGCTGGTGCTTGGGCCGGGCCTCATCTTTGACGGCAGAAGCGTCATGATTAGCCTGTGCGGCCTTTTTTTCGGGCCTCTCGCCGTGACAGTGGCCAGCGCCATGGCCTTCACCTGCCGGGTTCTCCTTGGCGGAGTGGGCGTTTACATGGGGGTTCTGGTCATAGCGTCCTCTGCGGTATTGGGAAACATCTATCACGGCAGGCGCATCCGCCAGGGCGGGCACTTGTCCACCCTTCAGATCTTCGAGTTCGGCCTCATAGTCCATCTGGCCATGCTCCTCCTGATGTTCGCCCTGCCCCTCAAGGAGGCGTTTGAAACGCTGAACCGCCTGGGGCTCGCCATCATGCTGACCTATCCTTTGGCCACCGTGGCCATAGGCAGGATTCTTTCCAACGGCATGGAGCGCGACAGTTTTTTCAAGGCCATGCAGGCCGGCAGGGAGGAGTTGGGCGCAACCCTTTACAGCATCGGCGACGCGGTGATCTCCACCGACGGCCATAACCGGGTCACGCGCATGAACCCTGTGGCCGAGCGCCTCACGGGATGGACCGAGGCCGAGGCAAGGGGCAGGGCCCTGGATGAGGTCTTCGCCATAGTCAACGAAAAGTCCCGCGAAAAGGTGGAAAACCCGGCCCGGAAGGTTCTCGCCGAAGGGCGGGTGGTGGGGCTTGCCAACCACACCCTTCTTTTGGCCAGAAACGGAACCGAGTATCCCATAGCCGATTCCGGCGCGCCCATAAGGGGAACGGACGGCAGGGTTTCGGGGGTTGTCCTGGTTTTCAGGGACCAGACCGAGGAGCGCCGGGCCGAGGAGGCGCTCCGCCATAGCGAGCGCAGGCTTTCAACCCTCATCGGCAACCTTCCGGGCATGGCCTACCGGTGCAACATGGACGCGGACTGGACCATGCAGTTCGTGTCCGAAGGAGCCGCCGCCCTTACAGGCTACGCGCCTGAAGACCTTCTTTTCAACAGGCGCATATCCTACGCTTCCATCATCCACCCGGACGACCGTCAAATGGTTTGGGACGAGGTTGTAGCCGCGCTGGACGAAGCCTCGCCCTTCACCCTGGAATACAGGATCGTCACCGCTAACGGCAAAACGAAATGGGTGTGGGAGCGGGGCTGCGCGCTCATGGGCCCGGACGGCGAAGTGGAGGCCCTGGAGGGCTTCATAAGCGACGTCACCTCGCTGAAAAAGGCCAGGGAGGAGGCCCTGAGGGCCAAAAGGGACTGGGAGGACATTTTCCAGGCCATAGGGCACCTTACCCTCATACTGGACAAGGAGCACAACATCCTCGATGCGAACAGGGCCGCGACCCGCATAACCGGCCTTTCCGCAAAAGAGCTCTGCGGCATGAAGTGTTACGAGGTGCTTCACATGTCAGACTCGCCTCCGGCCAACTGCCCCCTCACCAGGATGAGGCGCACCGGGCGGCTGGAAATCGAGGAAATGGAGGTTGAGGTTCTGAACCGATGGTTCCTGGTCTCCTGCACCCCGGTTTACGACGGTGACGGAAACCTCGACAAGATCATCCACATAGCCACGGACGTTACCGAGCGCAAGCAGGCCCTTCTGGCCCTCCGCCAGAGCGAGGAGCATTTCCGGGACCTTTTCCAGCGCGCACCATTGGGCTACCAGTCCCTGGACGCCGAGGGCCGCTTCCTGGAGATCAACGACACCTGGCTGGACATCATGGGCTATGCCCGCGAGGAGGTCGTGGGAAGGTGGTTCGGGGATTTCCTGGTTCCCGAACAGGTGGCGGCATTCCGGGAACGCTTTCCGCTCTTGAAGGAAAAGGGGAGGATTCATTCGGAGTTCCGGATGCTCCACAAGGACGGAAGCGTGCGCGCAATATCCTTTGAAGGCAGCGTGGCCACAACGCCGGACGGCGCTTTCAGCAAGACCCACTGCATCCTCTCCGACGTGACCCAGGCCAAACTTTTGGAAGAGGAAAAGGCCGCGCAGGAGGCCATAAGCGCCCAGATCAGCAAGGCCGAAAGCCTTGGCCGCATGGCCGGGGCCATTGCCCACCGGTTCAACAACCACCTGATGGCGGTCACCGGAAACCTGGAAGTGGCGCTTCTGGATCTGCCGAAAAACTCCAGCCCCGCCGAAAGCCTGTCCGACGCGCTGGATGCCGCCCGCAAGGCGGCGGAGCTATCAAGGCTCATGCTCACCTACCTGGGCCAGACCCCGGCCCGGCGCGAGCCGGTGGACATTTCCGACCTGTGCAAAAGAACCCTGGCCTTTCTGGCGGAATCCATTCCCAGGGACACGGTCCTGGAAGCCGACCTGCCATCGCCCGGCCCCGTCTTGAACGCCAATCCGGGCCAGATAGAGCAGATTGTCGCCAACCTGGTGGCCAACAGCCATGAATCCTTTCCCGATGGAAGGGGACATGTCAGGGTTTCGGTGAAAAACGTACGCTGCATGGATATACCAGTTGCCCACCGCTTTCCCGCCGAGTGGCGGCCCTCCGACGACACCTGCGCCTGCCTGGAGGTTTCGGACACGGGCTCCGGCATAAAGCGCGAGGACATCCCGAACCTCTTCGATCCCTTCTTTTCCAGCAAGTTCACCGGGCGCGGCCTGGGTCTTCCGGTGGTTCTGGGAATCGCCAGGGCGCACCGTGGGGCGGTCACAGTGGAAAGCGAACCCGGCAGGGGAAGCGTTTTCCGGGTCTATTTTCCCTTGTCCGGCGAGGAGATTGCCACCAAGTCGGAAAGGGCCGCCGTGTCAACCGGCGCATCCGAGGGAGGCAGAGTGCTTCTGGTGGAGGATGACGACCTTGTGCGTCAACTGACCTCCGACCTTTTGAAGCGCCTTCATTACGAGGTGGTGGAGGCCAGAAACGGGCAGCAGGCGCTGGAGCTTTTCCAGCAGAACATGGATGACATCCGCTGGGTTTTGTGCGACCTCACCATGCCCGGAATGGACGGCTGGGAGACCATGGCCGCCCTGCGAAGGCTTTCCCCCGGAATCCCCGTGATTCTGGTTTCAGGCTACGACGAGGCCAGGGTGATGATGGGGGACCATCCCGAATGGCCCCAGGCCTTTCTCAGCAAGCCCTACCACATAAAGCAGCTCAAAGACGCCATAGCCCACGCCCTTGCCCACAGGTGATCCGGCTTTCCGGTATTAGGCCCGCCGGAAAACCAGCCGCCCCCCTCCGCCCCAAATGCGTTCGCCCTCGAAAAAATGGTTTGAGACTGGCGAAATTCCGGGTATAGTCAGAAGACAGGAAAAAAGTCGCGGGCGGCCCGTTGCCGCCCCATCAATTTTGACAGCGGTGCGGTTTCGCAAGGAGGGCCTATGTTCATAAAAGACGTCATGACGGCGAACGTGGTGACAATTTCAAGCGACACGTCGCTTTCCGAGGCAAAGCGGGTGATGCAGGCCCACAGGTTCAAGCGCCTGCCGGTGGTGGACAAGGGGCGGCTCATGGGCGTGGTCACCGAAAACCGCCTGGAGCACATTTCCCCGGAAAAGGCCACCAGCCTCACTCTCTGGGAGGTGGGCTTTCTCCTGGAAAAAACCCCGGTGGCCCGGATCATGGAAAAAAACGTGGTCACCGTGGAGCCTGAGATGACGGTGGAGGAGGGCCTTGCCATCGCCCAGAAGAACCGGGTCGGGGCCCTGGTGGTGGTGGAGGGCGGAAAAAACGGGCAGGTGGTGGGAATAGCCACCACCAACGACTTTTTTTACAGCATCGCCAACAAGGTCCTTGGCATCGGCGAGCCTGGAAGCCGCGTTCACGTGGAAAAGGGCGGCGAGGCCGAGGCCCTGGAAAAAATCATGGCCGCCGTGGTTTCGTGCGGCATGAGCCTGACCACCGTCCACATAATCACCAACGCGCCGGGCGCGGACAAGGACGTGGTCATCCACCTTGCCGAAAACGAGCCCTCCTGCCTGGTGAAGGCCCTGGACGCCGCCGGCTTTTCCTCCGCCGTGCGCAAGAGGTGAATTTTCCGCAAGAGCCGCTCCGTCAGCCCGTTGAAAAAGGCTGGACATGAAGCCTGTCTAAAAACGATGAAGTGCAAGGAGTGCGAAAAGCCAATGAGCAAGCGTACTAAAAGTACGTGGCGGAATTGGCTTTGAAGCACGACACAGCAATTCGCGTTTTTAGACAGGCTGTCAGGCATCACCTGGAATACAACATGCGCCATCAGCCCTCCCTTTTGTCCGTCTACCGGGCTCTTACCCTGGCCGCGTCCATTGCGGCGTACCCGGCGGCAGGGAAAGGGCCGCCCGGCGGGGCGGCAAGCCGGTTCGGGCGCTACCCGAAGGTCTACGTTCCAGATACTGCGGGGCCGCGCCTGTGGCTCCACGCATCCTCGGTGGGTGAGGCCGAGGCCGCAAGGCCCCTTTTCGACGCCCTGGCGCTAAGGTTTCCCAGGGCCGCCTTTGTGGTTTCCACCGGCACGTCCCACGGCTTTGAAAGGGCGGAGGCCCTTTTTGAGGGGGCCGCAACGGTGGTGCCCGCGCCCCTGGATTTTCCCCGGTCGGTGAAAAACGCCCTCGATTCATTTCATCCCCACGCCCTCATACTTCTCGAAACCGAGCTTTGGCCCAACTGGATAATGGAGGCCGCAAAAAGGGGTTGCGCCGTGGCCCTCGTTAACGGGCGCATCTCGGCCCGGTCGGTGGGACGCTACGTGGCCCTAAAATCCCTCTTTGCCCCGGTTTTTGAGAGGATGTCCGTCTTTTCCATGATCGCCGCCGAGGACGCGGCCCGCATAAGAAAAATGGGCGCGCCCAAAAATCTAATACGGATTTCCGGCAACGCCAAGTACGACGCCCTGGACGAAAAGGCCCGGCGCGGCCCGGACGAGGGCGTGAAAAGGCTTCTTGGCGATTTGGGCGGCCCGGTCTTCGTGGCCGGAAGCACCCGTACCGGCGAGGAGGAGGCCGCCTGCTTCGCCTTTTCCCGGATGCTTGCGGAGTTCCCCGCCGCCCGGCTGATCCTGGCCCCAAGGCACGTGGAGCGCGCCTCTGCGGTCGAGTCGGTGCTTCACTCCTTCGGCCTTTCCTTTGACCGCTTGAGCGATCTTTCAGCGTCGGGACGCCCCTTTTCGGCCCCGGCGCTCCTGGTGGACCGCATGGGGCCGCTCTTTTCCCTCTACTGGGCAAGCGACTTCGCCTTTCTGGGCGGGAGCCTCGTTCCCAAGGGCGGCCACAACGTGCTTGAGCCCGCTGCCTGGGCAAAGCCCGTTCTCTTCGGACCCCATACCGAGGATTTTTCCGAGGCCGCAAGCCTTCTGGAAAAAACCGGCGGCGGAATAAGGGTGAAGAGCGCGGGGGAGCTGGCCTCTGCGGCCCTCGATCTTTGCAGGAATCCCCGCCACGCGGAACTCATGGGGCAGAAAGCCCGGAAGGCGCTTTTTGCCCACCAGGGCGCGGCGGACAGGCACGCCCAAGCGGTGGCTGACGTTCTTAACAAGCCTGTCTAAAAACGCGAATCGCTGTGTCAGACATCGCCGGGCGGGTCGAAATGTACGAAAAGTACTATTCCTCCCCGCCCGGCTTGTCTTCCTTGCGCTTCATCGTTTTTATCCAGGCTTTCGGGAACTTCAGCTTGCATAAAAATGAATTGGGGGCTTTTCCCCTGGGAGCGCGGGCGTCCCGCCCGCTTTTGCCTTTAATGCGGGCAAGATGCCCGCGCTCCCAGGGAAAACCATGCCATGCTGGGAACGGATTTCAAACGCCGGGGGGATGACATGAAGGGCGAAGCAGACGGAAAGAGCGGAAAAGCGGGAACCGACATGGACCGCAGGGACTTTCTCAAGCTGGCAGCCACAGCGGCGGGCACGGCGGTTCTTGCCGGATGCGGCCTGTCGAAGGACTCCAAAAAATTCGCCGTCCCTGAAAGCCCCGCCGCCCGGAGCGGGAAGCCCAGGGCCATCTTCATAGCCATCGATTCCCTGCACCCGGCCTATCTCAACTTGAACGCGCGCGGTTTCGCCGGAGGCCGGGAGGGCGACTTTCTGATGCCCAACGTAAACAGGTTCCTCAAAGACGCCGCCTTTTACCCAAGGGCCGCCTGCTATCTTCCCTCGGCCACGGACATGAACCACTTGAACGCCCTTTCCGGCGCGAATTCCGGGTCCACCGGGATTCTTGGGGTTTACTGCCAGCCCGTGGGCTGGGATTCAAACGGGAAAATCGCGCTTAGAAACCTCCATCTTTCAATGGCCCGCGACAATCGGGGGGAAAGGGTGGACACCCTTTTTTCCGCGTTCAAGAGAAGGTGGCCGGACTCGGTAACGGCAATGGTTTCGGGAAAATTCTGGATAAGCGACATGTTCCGCTCTACTCCGGATTTCGACACGGCGGTTGACTGGCCCATAAGCGCCATGAACTTTCCGGGCTTTATCGCACCCCCCAAAAAGGGCAGCTTCGCGGACCCGGCCACGGATTCGGACGCTGACTGCGACCCGGAATCCCCCAGCCCCTTTCTTATCGCCCCGGACAACAAGGCCTTTGACCTTCAGACCATGATAAACCGCCGTCTTTCGGGCCAGAAAAAGGGGCTTTCCAGGGTGATGGAAAAGCGCCCGGAACGCTTTCCCCACGACGAATGGGTGGTGGACGCGACGCTGGCCCTGTACGAACGCGAGAAGCCCGACATGGGCTACGTGCTTCTTGGCCAGGCCGACGACGCGGGCCACTGCCTTGGCGCGGCCTGGGACCCGACCGAATTCGCGCCCACGGCGGATATCAAACTCCCCAAGGGATGCCCGGAAAACCAGGATTACAGGCTCGCCAGCATAAGGAACTCCGATGTCTGGCGCGAGCCCGTGCTGGACGCCATGAGGGACGTGGACCACGAGTTCGGGCGGCTGGTGGACGGCCTCAACAAGCTGGGGGTGCTGGAGGACGCCACCGTGGTGGTGCTCTCCGATCATTCCATGGAAACCCATCGCAAGGTTTCCGCCCCGGACGCCACCGACGTCCTGGCCATTCTGAAAAACGCCGGGCTGGACGTCGCGCCCTACACAGCCGTTTTCACGGTGAGCTCGTGCGGGCTGATATACTTCCGGGAAAAAAAGGAAATCGCCGCACGGGTGAAAAAGGTCCTTTCCGATTACGCCATAACGGACCCCGTTACGGGAAAATCAGAACAGCCCTTTCGGGTGCTGGACAGGGCGGGCATGAAGGCGGGGGTTCCCGGAGTGTGCATGGCGGGCGAGCTTTTTCACGAGTTTCTGCTGGAAAAGGACATGGAAAAAAGCCTTCTGTGGCCCGATCTGGCCATTTTCTGCAGAAACGGCTGGCAGCTTCCGGTTTACGCGGGGGCCATAGCGAACATCGCCTTCAAGATTCCCAAATGGACCCCGCCCTTCCTGCCCTTTCTGGGCGGGCACGGCTCGGTGGAGACCCTTCCCATCCTGGCGGCCATCCGCTCTCCATTGGTTTCGCCCGGAGTCTTTCAGGATGATATCCGCATAGCCGACCTTGGGGTCACCGCAGCCGGGCTCTGCGGCCTCTCCTTAAGGTCCGCCGCCGTGGGCCAGAGTCTTTTTTAGGATTTTTTTTCGGCCCTTCCTGGCCGCCGGAGTATGCCCCGCCTGCCTTTGCCCTGGTTTTGCGGGCTTTTTGCCTTTTCCCATCAAAAAGGTCGGGTTTGCCTTTATCATTTTTTATGGTGTATGATGTTCCTATAAATTTGACATCCGCCGCGAGGCGAATTTTTCAAGGCCACCCAAGATGTAACCCGGCCTGCCGACTACAACGCACCCAGGAGTGAAAAGCGCCATGAAACGCACCCTTCCCGTGTCCCTCGCCTTTGTATTGGTGTTCACCCTGGCCGCGTTTTCCGTGGACGCCTTCCTCACGCCGACGCCGCTTCACGCCTGAGCGCCTCCCCATCTGCTGACCGTGATTGTCAGCCCCGCCAATTCAGGTGCTGTTGTGATCACCCCAGGGCCATTAGGGGGGCCGTGCCAGGCTTATCCCTGCTATCCTGCATTAAACGTAAGCGGCGACTACAGCTTTCAGGCGTATGCAAATTCGGGATACGTGTTTTCCCACTGGGCGATGGATCCCTACGAACCTGATACGCTTCCCGCTGATAATCCACATACTGTCAATATAACATGCAATGGAACGGTAACCGCGTATTTTACGGTTCCGGCCATAACAGGCGCGGTCTGGAACGACCTTGACAAGGACGGCATCCAGGACGGCGGCGGCGAGACTGGTCGAAGCGGCCTTGCGGTAAAGCTCAGGAAGGTCTCGGACGATTCCCTTGCGGGCGAGACAAACACCGACGCCAACGGGGCCTTCTCCTTCACCGGAAAGGCTGCGGCTGACTACTACATCGTTTTCCCCGAAACCGTGGGCTGGCTCTTTTCCCCCATGGACCAGGGCGGGAACGATGCGACGGATTCCGACGCGGACCCGGCCACCACACGCACCGCGAACTTCACCTGGAACGCTTCCGGCAACCTCGACCGCGACTGCGGCACATACCAGTTTCCGGGCAACGTGAGCGCGGCCACGGCAAAGACCATGACCGAGACCATCGACGGACTCGTAGTCATAGACGTCCGGGACAACTCATCCTATTGCGCGGGCCACGCGCCCTGCGCCGTCAACCGCCCCTGGGCGTCCGGGTCGCTCAATTTCACCGGGCTCACCAAGGCGGCGAAAACCCTGGTCGTGGGCGTGGACGGCATCGACTCCACCAGGGCCTCGGCCTATCTTGTGGAAAACGGCTTCACCGACGTATCCAACATGACCGCCCCCTGGTCCTCCTGGACCGGAACAAGCGTTGCCTGCGCCGACACCTACCCCGTGGCCGATCCAGGCCCGGACAGGGTAATCACCGAAGATACCCTGATTACGCTGAACGGTTCCGGCTCCACCCAGGCCGCCATCAAAAGTTACCTTTGGGAGCAGGTCTCCGGGCCAGTTGTCGCCATAAACAACGCCAACACCCTTTCTCCCTCATTCGTAACCCCAAGGGTGGACGCGCCAACCAACCTCGTTTTCCGCCTCACCGTCACCGCCATGTGCGGGTCGGTGGAACATAAGGACGTCACCGTAACAGTTACGGACACCGGCTTCACGGCCCACGCCAAGGGCATAGTGTGGAACGACCTTGACAAGGACGGCGTGCAGGACGAGGGCGAGCCGGGCTTAAGCGGGGTCACCGTTACCCTCTACCGGTCGGGAACCGGCGATTACGCCAACGAGACCACCACCGACTTGAACGGCCTGTGGGAAATGTCCGTGCCGGTTTCCGGCAACTACTACGTGGTTTTCGGGCGGCCCGCGAATATTCTTTTCTCGCCCATGGATCAGGGCGGCAACGACGCTCTCGATTCGGACGCCAACCCGGACACCGGCCAGAGCGCGGACCTTGCCTTCACCGTTGACGGAACGGACCTTGACATCGACGCGGGAACCTGGCTCTTCGAGTCGGTCTTCACTCCCGCCGAGGCCCTTTCCGCCACCAGCGCCAGGCCGGTTCCTGTGGTGATCGACATTCGGGACAACCCGGCCTATTGCGGCGGCCATATCTATTGCGCCTTCAATCTCACCTGGCCGGAGGCGCTCAAGGCTGGCATGGGCGGGATAGGCCTTGACTACGACATACTCATAGTGGACGCAGACGGAAGCCTTGCCGCAATGGCGGCGGCATGGCTGAAATCCCAGGGCTTTACCGACGTCACCATAATGAGCGGCGGCATGGCCGCCTGGACGGGCGGGACCCAGGCCTGCGCCGAGGTCTGGCCTGCGGCGGCGGCGGGAGGCTTCATTACCGTCACCGAGGGGGCTCCGGTGAATCTTTCCGGGGCCGGAAGCTCAACCCAGGGCATCCATTCCACATCCTGGACCCAGACATCCGGGCCTGCGGTTACCCTCACCGGCGCTGACGGGCTCACGCCCTCATTCACCGCGCCCCTTGTGACCGGCAACCAGACCCTCACCTTCCGGCTTTTCATAGAGGCCGCGTGCGGCCCGACGGCCCAGGACACCGCCACCGTTATCGTTTACGACGTGGGCTTTTCGGGCAGGGTTGCGGGAAAGGCCTGGAACGACCTTGACACCGACGGCGTCCAGGACGGCGGCGGCGAAACGGGCCTTGCCGGGGTTACTGTGAAACTCTACGAGGCCTCCAACAATAACCTCACCGGCTCCGCCACCACGGCGGCTGACGGTTCCTACAACTTCAACGTCACAAAGGACGTTGACTGGTACGTGAAGTTCACCCCGCCTGCCGGTTACGTGTTCTCGCTTCAGAACCAGGGCGGCGACGAAACGGATTCCGACGCGGACCGGGGCACGGGCGTGACGGATTCGGCCAACATTCCGGCTGACGGCGGCTCGGTGGCGCTTGACGCCGGTCTTTCCCTCTATCCCAATAACGTTGACATCGCCGGGGCCAAAAACCTCATCGACGCGAAACCGAACCTCGTGGTGATCGACGTGCGCGAGGCGGACACGGAATTCTGCGCCGCAGGCGGGCACATCCACTGCGCCGTAAACTACCCCTTGACCAGCGGCTACCTTGCGGCCCATTACGCCGAGCTTGACCCCAACGCCGAAACCCTGGTCATCTGCGCCGTTGGCGGCAGAAGCACCCAGGCCCTGAACTTCCTTCTCTCCAAGGGCTTCACGAACCTGTACAACACGGTTCCCGGCATGAACGCCTGGATATCCGGGGGCTATCCGGTAACCACCTGCGGAGCCCCCTTCCCGGTGGCCGCAGCAGGAGACGACCAGAGCGTGAACGAGGCGGCCCAGGTCACCTTAAACGGCTCGCTCTCATCCACGGCGGGTTTTTCCGCTTACACCTGGACCCAGAAGGCAGGGCCGGCGGTCGGCCTTTCCAACATCCACGCCCAAAGCCCCACCTTCACCGCGCCCCTTGTGAACGGGGCCACTGACCTCGTGTTCGAGATAAAGGTTTCCGCCAAGTGCGGGGCCGACGCCATGGACGAGGTAAAGGTCACCGTGAACGATCTCGGATTCACGGTGGCGGCGTCGGGCTTCGTGTGGAACGATCCCGACCATGACGGCTACCAGGACCCCGAAGAAACTGGTATCGACAACGTGACGGTTAAGCTCTACGACGCCTCCACCGACGCGGTGGCGGCCCAGGCAGCCACGGCTGGCGGCGGCTTCTACCAGATGGCGGTCCCCTCGCCCGGCAATTATTACGCCCGTTTCACCCCGCCCGCCGGGTACATGTTCACGCCCAAGGACATCAACGTCGATGATCTCGATTCCGACGCGGACCCCGCCCTTGGAAAGACCGATACGGCGGCCCTTTCCACGGACGGCGTGAACCAGGACTGGGATTGCGGGATGTACGCCTTTTCCGGCAACGTAAGCCCGGCCCAGGCCCTGGACCTTTTGAAGACCAGGCCGAATCTGGTCATCGTTGATGTTCGGGAAAACGCCACCGAATTCTGCGCCGCAGGCGGACACATCTACTGCGCGGTCAATTTCCCATGGACCAGCGGTTATCTTATTGCCAATTACGGCGAACTGGACCCCACAGCCGAAACCCTCGTCACCTGCGCGGTGGGCGGGCGCAGCACCCAGGCCGTGAACTTCCTTGCGGCCCACGGTTTCACGAATCTCTACAACATGGTTCCGGGCATGAACGACTGGATAACGGCTGCCTACCCGGTTGCCGTGTGCGGCCAGCCCTTCCCGGTGTCCGACGCCGGGATCGACTCGGTGATGGAGGAAGGCCGCACCGTCACCATAGGCGGGCCTAACACCAGCCGAATGGACGATTTCTTCCAGTACGAATGGACCCAGACGGCGGGGCCGGTCGTGGCGCTTTCCAACGCGAGCGCCATAACCGCAACCTTCGTGGCCCCCAAGGTCTCCATGCCCACGTCCGTCGTGTTCTCGCTCCGAACCTATACCGACCGCTGCGAGTCGGCCACCACCGACACCGTAACCGTAACAGTGGGCGACAACGGCCTGAACGAGGCGAATTATCCTGGGGCAGACGTCACCTTCAAGACCTGGGACGGCTCCGGCGGCCTTGGCATCGACGCGGAACTGGGCGAGCTGGTGGCTCTCGCCGCCGTTGACCCGGCCAGCATCGCGGCAACCGCCGGGCGTCCCGAAACCTTCCCCTTCGGCCTCGTAAGCCTCGGCATGAGGACAACGGTGGGCGGAACCGCTCGTTTCGTCATCATCCTTCCGAGCGCGGCCCCGGCCAACGCAAGCTGGTACAAGTACGGGCGCGCGGGCTGGAAGAACCTTGCGGCAACGGGAGCGGCGGTCTTCGACGCCACCCGCACCAGGGTCACCATAAGCATCGTGGACGGCGGGGCCGACGACGCCGACGGGCTCGCCAACGGCATGGTTCTCGATCCTTCCGGCCTTGGCACCGTAACCGCGCCCGCGCCCGACCAGGACAAGCCGAAAACCGATGCGGGAGGCGGAGGCGGCTGCTTCGTGGAGGCGCTTCCTAAGATCGGCGCGAGGTGCATGGGCAGGGCGGCCCTAAGCCTCGTGGTGCTGGCCCTGATACTCTTTCTTGCAATACCTTCAAAAAGAAGGTAGCTGAAAAAGGCCGGGCCGGGGGAAGCGCAAGCGCCCTCTTCCCGGCCTTTTTCCAGAGAGGGGTTTTTGGGTTTGGACGCGAAAAAAATTTCAGGGGCCATCCTGGCTGGCGGGGGAGCCTCCCGCATGGGAGGCGTCAACAAGGCCCTCTGCCCGGTGGGCGGCCGCCCCATGGTTTCCAGGGTGGCTGACGCCCTGGCCGGTGTTTTCGACGAGGTCTTCGTGGCGGCCAATGACGTGGCCTCGTTCATGTTTCTCGATCTTGCCGTTTTCTCCGACGTGGAAGGCGGGCTCTCGTCCCTCTCCGGCCTTCATACCGCGCTTTTTTACGCGAAGACCTCCCACGTTTTCGTGTCCCCCTGCGACGCGCCCTTTGTCTCCCCGGAAATGATAAGGCTCATCTGCGGCGCTGCCGACGAGAACGACGACGTGGTGGTGCCCCGCACCGGTCTTGGGTTCGAGCCCCTGTGCGCCCTTTATTCAAAGCGCTGCCTCAACCCGATTGCGGCGAGGCTTGCGGCGGGAAGGCTCAAGCTCACGGGCTTTTACAACAGCGTGCGGGTGAAGCAGATTTCCGAGGACGACTTGAGGCGGATCGACCCGCTTCTTCTGTCCTTCAGAAACGTCAACACGCCGGAAGACCTGGCCCAGGTTGAACAACTGGCCGCGCAGGGCGGCTGCACAGGGGGGAGCTGACCTTGGAAGATGAAAAAGGGCGGGGCGGACTGACCCACACCGATGGCGACGGCCGGGTGAGCATGGTGGACGTGACGGAAAAGCCCCCCACGGTACGCACGGCCCGGGCCGGGGCCGTGGTGCGCATGAAGCCGGAGACCTTGGCCCTTGTAATGGAGGGCCGGGTGAAAAAGGGAAGCGTCTGGGAAACCGCCAAAATCGCCGGGATCATGGCAGCCAAGAAAACCGGCGAGCTGATCCCCCTGTGCCATCCCTTGGCCATCACCCACGCGGGCGTGGAATTTTTTCCGGAGCCTTCAACCGGCCTTGTGCGCATAGAGGCCACGGCCACGGTCACCGGCCCCACCGGGGTGGAGATGGAGGCCCTCACCGCCGTTGCTGTGGCGGCTCTCACCCTTTACGACATGGTGAAGGCCGTGGACAGGGCCGTGGTGATAACGGATATAAGGCTCCTGGAAAAAAGCGGCGGCAGAAGCGGGCATTACCTTGCGGACAAGGACGCCTGAAAGGCCGCCGCCCGGCCTTCCGCAGCCCGTTGAAAAAGGCTGGATTTAAAGCCTGTCTGCCAGTCTCAATTTTGGCGATGAAGCGAGGGCACTGTCGATTCGCGTTTTTAGACAGGCTGTCAGAGGTTTCCGTACTTCGCGATAAAATCCTCCTCGCTCATCACCAGGAGCAGAATGGCTTCGATTATCCCCACCACAGCCGGAATCCCGGTCCAGAAAAAGGCGAGGTAGAGGATTCCCCAGCCGGTCTGGCCCAGGTAGAACTTGTGCGCGCCGATGACGCCCAGAAAAAAGGCGAAGAGTATCGCCGCCAGCCTGTTTTTGCCGTTGGGGGCCGTTTGCCCCAGGCCGCCCCCGAAGGGCGGCGGAAACTGCCGGACCCCGCACTTGGGGCAGATTTCGGCCCTGGCCTTGATTATCTCGCCACATTCCGTGCAGTATTTTTCGTCGCTTGCCTTGGGGATGGATGACATTTAAGGCTCCCTTTTTTACCGTTGACCCCCCGCGCGAAAATTTCACGGGGCGGATTTTTTCGGATCATCCGCAATCAAACCGAATGAAAACCATACCATATAATCTGCCCGTTCGGCAAGGCGGGCCGGAATTTTCGGAAGGCGGAAATTTTGCATGGGGCCGCGTTTGCGGCCTAGGACCGGCCTGAAGGGCTGTTTTCCGGCGGGTTGGGCGAGGCTTCGGGCAGGGAGTAGAAAACGAGCTCCCATTCCTGGGAGCCGGTGTCGTGGCGGAGAATGTAAAGGCCCCCGTCGTCTGCGAGAACCTTGAAGTAGCGGTGATCCGGCGCAAGCCAGGCATCCAGGATTTCAGCCACCGTGCGCCTTGCTCCCCCCAAGGAAAAGGAGACCGGCGTCTCCTCGCCCCTGGAATGGGCCGTGCAGGTTACGTTGACGATTTCCATCATCCGGTTTTCTTTCAGGAGCGGCTGTGAAATTCCAATCGGACACTATTTGTGTTTGAGCATTTCATCCAGTGCAATACCGATGTCTTTTGATATCTGGCGCAGCAGGATGGGGGAGATGTCGCGGCCCTGGTGAAACGGAACGGTTGTGGAGCGTCCCTGGGAGTCGCGGAACTGTTTGTGCGACCCCCTCTGGCGGACTTCGGTGAAGCCGAGTCTTAGAAGGATGGCGATGACTTCATGGGGTTTGAGAATCGGAACAGTTCCCATGAGTCATGCCATTACCACGTTCTGAACTCCGATAAACTCGCATTCCAGCACGGGTTCGCCGTCTTCGAGAAGCATTGAAATCACTTCGTGAAGGTTGCGGCGCAGCTCATCCAGGGATTCCCCCTGGGCGTGCGCGCCGGGAAATCCCGGCACAAAACCCACATAGAGGCCTGTTTGCGGGCAACGCTCGATTATCGCCGAGTAGTTTTTCATTTTGCCCTGCCAGGTTAAAAAGATATCGGTGTCATCATTTTGCCCCAAAAATCCGAATCGGAGACTGACGTTCAGTTCCGTTGATATTTTTTTACCACACATCAGGGCAGGGCGCAACGATCGGGCGGAAAAGCAGACAGGGGCGACCGGCTGGCCGCCCCTGCTTTTTTGACGCGGACATCACCTGCCCGTTAACACCTCGAACCGGCCTGCTCAGTAGTTTTCCTTCTCCTCCACCACGCCCTCGGCCTTGTCCAGGATTTCCGTGGCGATCTTGTCCACCTCGTTGTTGACCTTTCTTATGACGTCGTAGATGGCCCCTATGGTCTGATCCTGGAGCTTCCCGGCAGACTTGGCCGATGACTCCAGGGGCTCGATTTTTTCCAGGGCCGAAAAGGGGAGCTTCGCGATGGCCTTGTGGATTTCCTCAACAGAGGTCGCGCCCTTGTTCACAACGTCTATCACCAAATCCTTCAAGCCTCTCAAGCGGTTCATGGCTGCTCCTTATGGTGTTTACGGTTGGGGGTTCGATTCTTCCAGGCACCAGGCTTTTATCTGCTCATATACCTTGGGGTGGGCGGCCAGGGCGAAATGGTGAAGGCCCGGAAAGACCACCTGGTTTTCCGCCTCGAAAACCGGGGCGTTTTTGACTCCGGAGGCAGGCGGCACGGCGCTGGGTATGCGCACCAGAATGTCGCCTATGGCCTTGGTGACCGGGTGGTCCGGGTCGCGGTTCAGGGTCCCGGCCACGGTGTAGTGGCGGGCGTGGGGCAAAAGCTCAGCCTTTTGGCGGCGGTTCTTCAAAAGCTCGTCAGGATCGTGCCCCTTCCACTCCTCGTCTATCACGTATCCGAAGCGCAAATCCTTGATGGCGGCGCTTCTTAAGTTGATGAGGTCCGCAACCACCCAGGTGTAGGCGGTGGGCACGGCCTTTAAAAGCCACGTGAAGGTGTTGCCCACTTTTTCCAGGGGGGCTCCCAGGTGGGGCGAGCCCAGGTAGAAAACCCGGCTTACGGCGCGGGTCCAGGCCGAGCCCTTTTCGATTCCGTAATGGCAGGCGCTTCGAATTATAAGCCCGCCCATGCTGTGGCCTATCAGCACGATCTCGGAGATTTTTCCGGGCCAGACGGAGAAAAGCTCCTCCATCATGCGGTTGAACTCCCTGCCGTTTTCCGAGATGTGAAGACCCGTATTATACCTCAAATAAAAGGGAGTGTATCCCAAATCTTTTTTAAGAAGCGTTCCGTAGTCGGTTTCCGGCTCGCCTGGAAAACCGAACAGGACCTCGTTGCAGCAGAGGCCATGAACCATTACAACGACCTTTTCCCCGGCGTCCGGGTGGGCCGCGCGGACGCCGCGCCACGAAAGGGAAAGGGGCTCGCCCTTGTGGTAAAAGGCCATTTTCTGGGAAAGGCCGTTATTCCTGGCCGAGAGATAATCCCCCGCAATTCCATTCACCACCCCCTGGCCAAGGTCAGCCGAAGCCTTGAAAATGCCGCCCATCCTTTCGAAGAAGCGGTTCATTTTCCGCCACGGGCTTTCCACAGGCTCCGCACTCCGCCCGACCACACAGCATTGATCATCCATGATTCCATCTCCTTGCCCGCTGTGGCGTCCATCAAGGTGAAATCCCTCACAAAAAGCGCCGGTTGTGCGGTGAACCTGGTTCCGGCTGCTGCGGACCTTGTTTTTCTGGTTCTGCACGGTGTCATGGCGGCTCCTCCTTGTTGTTTTTCTCAAGGGCCAAATTTTCCGCCCTTTTGGAAAGACCATAAGACACGCAAATTTATTTGTCAAGAAAAATAATCAAAATATTTTGACATTAATTTTTGCGCAGAAAATTTATGCTCTTTTTTTATGCTCAAAATATTTGAGCATTAAATATTGACAAAAAGGATCGGGCGTTGTATTTTGTAATCAAGGAGGAAAAGAAAAATGGCGATAAGGCGAGCTGACGAAAACAAGGACGAGAAGACCACTATACTTCGGGTGACCATTCCCAAGAGGCTTTTGGACGAGATACGGGAAACCCGGAGGGCCTGCTCGAAACAGGGCTTTGTGTTCGACATAAAGCCCGACGTGGAACAGGCCCTGGAACGGGCGCTCTTCGAGGCCAAAAAGGCCCTGGGCGCGGCAGGCGGCTAGACGGGGAAGCCCCGGCGCTTTCCCAGCCGGGTTGTGATCAAAAACATGGACCACTATGCGCCATCCCCCTGGTTCCTTACCAGGGGGATGGCGCTGTTTGCCGACTTCATATTGTTAAGGAAAATATTATTGTTTCAAACTCCAATTTGGATGAAACATAATGAAAACAGCCAAAACAATTGTATATCTAACTGTTGTTTCTATTTTTGCTGTTATTGTTTCGGTTGCTTATTGCGATGAATATTCAAATAAGACAAGACAAGATGATAAAAAATTTGGCCTTACTATAGAACAAGATGTTGTTGAAACAGATAAAGAAGGCGATACATCTTCCAATGAAAGATGGGAGCACATACAAAATCAATTAAGATACGTAAAAATTGGAATGAAAAAAACTGAAGTTATTGAACTATTGGGATATCCAGATGGAATTGAATATACCCCGTCAAATATCATGCAATATTCAGCAGATGATAATATTTTAGGAAATCGACATCTATCTGTTCCAATGCATATTAATATTGTTTTAGATGACGATAACAAAGTAATTGAAATACGGAAAAACGCTTTTCTTTATGGCCCGCAGCCTGATTGTTGAAGTTTAAGAATTGCCAAGGCATTAATGCATGGAATGAGTCAAAAAGGTGAGAACTGTGAGAAAAAAAACTGTAAATCTAAAAATTGTATGTTATATTATAATGATAATGTTTATTTTTCAGTTGTCAAACTATAATATTGATATTGTAAATAGCGGTGAGCCACAAGCTAAGCCTGTAATTAAAAAAATGCCAACCAGCGAAATATTTAAAAAACTTGGTACTATTTTATCAGATAGTAATGTAATTGTTGAAATTTTTGATGCTAACTCAGTTATTTTAAACCAAGCCAACAAAAAAATTTTTATCACACAGCTTAAAAAAATTGCATTAATGAAAGATATTGAAATTATATTTGATCCGGTTGGACATTATGGTCCACCTCTTATTATGCCAGATACAGGCGTTAATATATATAAAAAGAATAATAAAGATAAGAAAATGATACAAATTTTATATTTTTCTGGACCGATTTCTAAAAATGAATCAGAAGAAGGAACAGAGTGTATTTTTTTCTCAACATTATACATTGATACAAAACAAATCCCAGGTTTTATTATTTCCATTTGGGGCAAGGATGCTCATAATTTCATTTCCGAAATTAGGGCAATCTATAACAAGCAGCAGGCCGCTTCATTAAAAAAGCGCTGAGTTTCCATATTTTATCGTAATGCAACAGGCCGTCATCTCACCTCGAAATCGACCTTGCGGTCTGCCGGGATGGCGGCTGAGATTTTTATGCCCGCTTTACAAATGCTCAATTTGGGTATAAATTGACCCAATATGGCCGAAAAAGTCCCGGATCGTCCTTTTTGCGACCCAATCCGGCAGGCCGTCCCTGTTCCCAACCCGTCTTCCCTTCCCGGAAAAGAGGCGTTCATGTCACCAACCGACCCCAAGTACGTCCTGGCCGAACACCTCAATATACTTGCCGAGCAAAAGGGGAAGCTCGAGGAGAAGAGCAGGTTCTTCGAGGCCCTTCTGCGCGGGCTTCCGGGCATCTTCTACGTTTTCGACGAGAAGCTGAAACTGGTCCTCTGGAACGAAAACGCAGAAGCCGTCACGGGCTACAGCCAGGACGATCTCAAGCAGGACGACCTTCTGGAAATGATCACCGAGGCCGACCGCCGCACGGTCCTCCGGGCCATAAGGGGGGCCTTCGCCACGGGTTTCGGGGTCACCGAGGCCCGCATGACCACCAAGGACGGGCGGGCCATTCCGTATTTTTTCACCGGCCAGAGCACCCGCATCGACGACAAGGCCTACCTTGTGGGCATGGGCCTGGATATGAGCCCGGTGAAGCAGGCCGAAAGCGCCTTGAAGGAAAGCGAGGCCCTTTATCATCTTTTCGCCGAGCGCATGACCGAGGGCGTGATGCTCTTCACCGGCCCGAAAATCCTTTTCGTGAACCGGGCCTTTTGCGACATGTGCGGCTATGAAAGCATGGAAGAGCTGATGAAGGTGAAGCCCCTGGACCTTGCCGCCGAAAGCTACACCATATACTTCCGGGAGCTTTACGACGCCCTGGCGGCGGGGCTTGCCCAGGAGCGCTTTTTCCAGGCCCGCTGGAAGAAAAAGGACGGCGCGGAAATCTGGGTGGAGGGCAGGGGAAACCGCATCTTCTGGAAGGAAAAGCCAAGCATCATCATAACCGTGCGGGACATCACCGAGGCCAAGGAAAAAGAGCTTTCCATGAAGGAGGAGGCCGAGCAGCTCCGGCGTGAAAACGTCAATCTGCGAAGCTCGATCAAGGACCGCTACAAGTTCGGCGACATAATCGGCAAAAGCCCCGCCATGCAGAAGGTTTACGAGCTGGTGCTTAACGCCGCAGCCACCTCCGCCAACGTCATAATATACGGTGAGTCCGGCACGGGCAAGGAGCTTGTGGCGCGCGCCATTCATCTCATGAGCAGCCGCAGCAAGAACGATTTCGTGCCCGTGAACTGCGCGGCCATTCCCGAAAACCTTCTGGAAAGCGAGTTTTTCGGCCACAAGAAGGGGGCCTTCACCGGCGCCCACACCGACAAGCACGGGTTTTTGGACCTTGCCGACGCGGGCACCCTTTTTCTGGACGAGGTGGGCGAGCTTACCCCGGTCCTCCAGGTGAAGCTCCTGCGGGCAATTGAGGGCGGCGGCTACACCCCGGTGGGGTCCAACGCCACCAAGACCTCCAATTTCAGGATCATCGCCGCCACCAACCGGAACCTCATGGACCTTTGCCGCAAGGGCCAGATGCGCGAGGACTTCTTCTTCAGAATCCACATAATCCCCATCACCATCCCGCCCCTTCGCCAGCGCAAGGACGACATACCGCTTCTGGTGGAGCATTTCCTTCGGGTCTACTCGCCCGATAAAAAATTCGTGCCCCTTCCGGGGCAGGTGATGGAGGCCCTTTCCAACTACGACTGGCCGGGCAACGTCCGGGAGCTTCAGAACGTGATCCAGCGCTACCTTACGGTGAAGCGCCTGGACTTCCTCACCCCCCAGGCCCTTGGCGGCCACTCCGGGCGGGGGGCCGAGCCTTCGCCAGCTCCTTCAGCATTCGCGCACAATCCTGCCGCCAACCCCGCGTACTCCGGCGAGGACGAGGAAGGCCAGGTGGGCCTTAGGGACGCCACCCAGAGTGTGGAAAAGAACGTGATCCAGGAGGCCCTGGACCAGAACCGCTGGAACAAGTCCAGGACCGCCCTGGCCCTTGGAATTTCCCGAAAAACCCTTTTCCGCAAGATGCAGCAGTTTGGGCTGATTTGACCCAAATTGGATACTTTGGGTCATCATGACCCAATTTGAGGCGTCCCGCCAATTATTTCAAGCTCTTAAGCCGTAGCGCGACCCGCTCCGGCCCCGTCTTTTTCGAATCATGAGTCAACTGCGCCCGCCTGCGCCCTGTCCGGGCGGGCGCGGGACGGTTTCCCGTCAAGGGCCTTTCCAGTTCAACATCCTGAAATAACAAGCATACCTTAAAAGCATCCTCCTTTGGCACTCATCTTGCTCTATCATGGATGAAAAGGACAATTGTCCATATTTTGCCGTTGCCCGAAAAGGGGCGCGCACATGGGAGGAACAAATGGAAGAGGGCGGAAAAATCCGGGTTCTGATCGCAAAACCGGGCCTGGACGGCCATGAACGCGGCGCGCGCATCATCGCATACGGCCTTAGGGACGCGGGCTTCGAGGTCATCTACACGGGCCTTCGCCAGACGCCCCAGGAAATAGCCAGGGCCGCAGTTGAGGAAGACGCCGACGTGGTGGGGCTTTCCATTCTTTCGGGCGCGCACCTTTCCCTCACCCAAAAGGTGCTGGACCGCCTGAAAGACGCCAATGCGGGCGACATAATGGTGATCGTGGGCGGGGTCATACCGGATGCCGACGTGGAACCCCTGGAGAAAATGGGCGTGGCGGGAGTCTTCACCGCAGGAACGCCCATAACGGCGGTGGCGGAATTCATCAAGACAGAAATCGCCAAGAAATCGAAATGATACGGGGATAATCCCGATAGGAGCTTACGCCCCCATGAGCGACATCGAAAAAATAAAAAAGGAAAAGGCCCGGTGGGAGGAGGAAGAGCTCACCCCCAGGCTGAAGAAATTCAACCTGGAAAAGCCCGTAACGAGCTTCTGCACCCCGGTGGACCTTCCGGAACACGATTTTCTTAATAAGGTAGGCTTTCCCGGCGAATACCCCTTCACAGCCGGAAACGCCTCGGTGGAGTTCTGGAAGGCGAATTCAAAGCTGGCGGCCCTTTTCGGGTTCCGGCCCGACTGGGGCGGCACGCGGGGCGTGGGCAAATACGGCGGCTTCGGCACAGCAGAGGATTACCGCGACTATCTGATCAGGATGCATTCCATGGGCCGCACGGGCGGGCCCAACATCGCCTTCGATCTGGCCACCCAGTGCGGCTATGATTCGGACTCCGAGTACGCCGAGGGTGAAATCGGCAAGGTGGGCGTGGCCATTGACACCTTCCGCGATCTGGCCGTGATCTACGAGCCCTACACCGGCGACAAGGAAATCGACAAACAGCCGTCCAATTTCACCATCAACGCGCCCTGCGTGGTGATCCTGGCCATGTATTATGTTTTGGCCAAAAAGCGCGGGGTAGACCCCGCCAAACTCCACGGCACGCCCCAGAACGACATTTTAAAGGAATTCATAGCGCGCGGCACCTACATCTATCCGCCGGGGCCGAGCCTTCGCCTGTTCAAGGACTCGCTGGTCTTCATGCGGCGGAACATGCCGAAATTCAACGTGAATTCCATCGGCGGCTACCACATGCGCGAGGCGGGCGCTACACGCGTGCAGGACCTGGCCTTCTCCATGGCCAACGCGGCGGCCTACTTGAAGGCGGGAATCGAGGCTGGGCTCGACATCAACGACTTCGCCCAGATGTTCACCTTCAACGCCTTCGGCGGCAGCATGGAGATTTATCACGAGATCGCCTTTCACAGGGCCTCCCGCCGCATCTATTCCAGGCTTTTGAAGGAGACCTTCGGGGCCACAAATCCCAAGGCCATGATCATCCGCCAGCCGGTTTCGGCCCACATCGGCTGCTCGTCAACAACCCTCCAGAGGCCCATCAACAACTGGGTGCGGGCCGCAGTTGGCGGGGTGGCGGCTGGCATGACGGGTTACATCCCGGCGGCCTTCCCGCCCTGGGACGAGCCTATGGGCCTTGGCCACAGCCAGGAAGCCACCCAGATGCAGTTCGACGCCACCCGGATCCTCATGTACGAAACCGGTCTCACCGACGTGCAGGACCCCTGGGCCGGGTCGTATTTCATGGAGAGCCTCACGGATCAGACCGAAGCCGAGGCCCTTGCGGAAATGGCGAAAATCGAGGCCATGGGCGGGGCGGTGGCGGCCATAGATTCCGGCTACATGCAGCGGGCCGTGGCGAAATCCGCCTATGAGAAGCAGAAGCGCATCGAGTCCCAGGAAGACCTTGTGGTGGGCGTCAACTGCTTCACCGGCCCCCTTGAGCAGGATGTGAGGGTCAACACCGCCGTGGAGCCGACTTATGACCCGGTGCGCATGGCCACAGCCGAGGAGCGCCAGGTGGCCAAACTTAAGGCGCTCAAGCGCGAGCGCGACAACAGGACCGTCGCCTCGCTCTTAAACACCCTGAAAGATCACGCGAAGGACGAAAACAAGAACCTCATGCCGGACATCTGCGAGGCTGTGGAAAACGACTGCACCTTGCAGGAAATCTGCGATGTCATGAGGGAAGTTTTTGGAGTCTATCAGCAGGTGAAGCTGTAGCGCTCAGAGACTGGCCGGGCGGGTTTGATCTTTCCTGGGAGCGCGGGCGTCCCGCCCGCCATTTCCGGCAAAAGCGGGCGGGACGCCCGCGCTCCCAGGGTTGAGACATAACTAATGCGATGCAGTTGAACGTCTTTAAGGAAAACCGTGGCGTGGCAAAGGCTTCCTGGAAAGAACTGACCGACGGGGTTTTAAAAGGCGACGTGCGGAGCCTTGCCCGGATCATCACCCGCGTGGAAAACCGCGAGCCCGGATGGCACGAGGCCATGAAGGCCCTGTATCCGGCATCCGGCGGGGCCGTGGTGGTGGGAATCACAGGCAGCCCCGGCGCGGGAAAAAGCACCCTCACCAACGCCATCGCAGGGGCCTTTGCCAAAGCGGGAAGAAAAATAGGCGTCATCGCTGTTGACCCAAGCTCTCCATTTTCGGGCGGGGCTCTTCTGGGCGACCGCCTGCGGATGCGGGAAAGTTCCACCCACCCGGATATCTTCATAAGATCGATGGCCACGCGCGGCGCGCTGGGCGGGCTCTGCCAGGGGGCGCGGGACGTGGCCCGGATAATGGCCGCCTTCGGCAAGGATTTGATCCTCATCGAAACCGTGGGGGTGGGCCAGGACGAGATAGAGGTGGTGAAAGCGGCGGACTGCGTGATGGTGGTTCTCACCCCCGGCCAGGGCGACGGAATCCAGGCCCTCAAGGCCGGAATCATGGAAATCGCCGACATCTACGTGGTGAACAAGGCGGACCGGGAAGGCGCTGATGAGGTTGTGGCGGACGTATTGGGGATGCTCTCCATAGCGGGCGGCGACCAGTCCCCGGTCTTGAAGGTTTCGGCCCTGAAAGGCCTTGGAATCGACGAGGTTGTGAAGGCTGTGGACGCCCACGCGGGCCGCTCCAGGAACCGAGAAACCTGGATGAGGGAGCGCATAAAGGCGGAAATACTGACGCTTCTGGAAGGCGAGATTTTAAACCGTCTCATCGCAAAATTCGGTAAAAACGGGGCTTTGGACAAGGCCGTGTCCCAAATTCTGGAACGCGAAAGCGACCCATATACGGCGGTTGAAACGCTTCTGCCCAGGATGGCGGAGGCGGCCTCAGGAGAAACGAAAAAATGACCCAGGAAAATCTCGGAATGACCCGGCGGCTGGCCCGCTTCATAGTGAACACCGAAGCGTCCGCGATTCCGGCTGAAATCTACGAGCACGCCAAGGTGGCCTTTCTGGACACCCTGGCCGTCACCTACGGCGGCAAGGACGACCCCCTGGTGGGCAAACTCGTGAAGTACGCGGACGTGATGGGCGGAAAGCCCTCGGCCACCCTCATCGGCCTTGGCCGCAAGGCGAGCCTGGAGCAGGCGGCCCTTATTAACGGCGCGGCGGCCCACGCCCTGGATTACGACGACACCCTGGTATCCTTTCTGGGCCATCCGTCCGTCACGCTCTTTCCGTCCCTCCTGGCCTTATCCGAAGACAGGGGATTGAGCGGCAGGGAATTTCTGGCGGCCTATCTCATCGGCCTTCAGACCGGCGGAACCATAGGGGCCTGCGCCGGGCTCGACCACTACCTGGGCGGCTGGCACGGAACATCCACCCTTGGGCACCTGGCCTCGGCGGCAGGCTGCGCGAAGCTCCTTGGGCTCGACGAGGAGCGCACCCTCTGGGCGCTAGGCATCGGCGGAACCCTGGCGTCGGGCCTGAAGCGCAACTTCGGAACAATGGTGAAGCCCTTTCACGCGGGCAGGGCCTCCAGCGCCGGGCTCACTGCGGCGCTTTTGGCCGAGGACGGTTTCACGGCGGCGGAGGACATACTTGAAGGCCCCCAGGGTTTTTTCGAGGCATTGAAGGGCAAGGTCAACCCGGACATCCTGGGTTTTCTGGGCTTGGGATGGGACGTGGTGAACCTGTCGCAGAAATATCACGCCTCCTGCCACGCCACCCATTCGCCCCTGGAAGCGGCCCGGGACTGCGTGAAGGAGCACGGAATCGCGGTCTCGGACATCGAAAAAATCCGCGTCTTCTGCTCGGAAGTCACCATGCAGGCGGCGGCGAAACTTACGCCACAGACGGGGCTTGAGGGCAAGTTCTCGGTTCCATACTGCGTGGCGAACGCCCTTTTGAGGGACGTCACCGGCATGGCGGCCTTCACCGACGAGATGGTGGCGGACCCGGCGGTAAAGGCCCTCACCGCCCGGGTGGAGCTTGTGAAGGACCCGGAAAAGACGGCGCTGGAAGCAAACGTCGAGATCACAACCAAGGCCGGTAAAACCGTGTCCGCCTTCTCTGACATTCTCCAGAAGATTCCGCCCCTTGACAAGAAACAGGTCAACGTGCGGGCGAAATTCCTCGATCTGGCCTCGCCCGTGATCGGATCCGCCAAGGCCCTCAAAGTCGCGGACATGGTGGCTGGCCTGGAAAATGTTACGGACATGAAGGAAGTAGCGGGGGGGCTGTAACCATGATGACTTTGAAATGCCCCCAGTGCGGCCACTGCGCGGCCAAGATCGATTTCCGGTTTCTCTCCCACGCCCACGCGGCGGGGGGCGACACATACCGGCAATGCCCCAAGTGTAACGGGCCTGTTTACTGCGAAGAGGCCGAAGACGCGGAAGACTACGCGAGCGGAAAAGTGTGGGGGACTTCAGCCCTTCGCGGAAAGACCTTCACCCGTGAAAACCGCCCCGGCAAGGGCGAAAAAAAGGACGGCGCAGATGCCTGAAACATGCCTTGTTACCGACATTCAGAAATTCGCGGTGAACGACGGGCCGGGCTTCCGCACCAACGTCTTTTTAAAGGGCTGCCCGCTTTCCTGCGCTTGGTGCCACAACCCGGAAACCATATCGCGGGAGCCTGAGATTTTCTGGAAGCGCCGCCTTTGCGTCCAGTGCGGGGCCTGCCTTACCGCCTGCCCGAAGGACGCCATAAATCCGCCCATAGACCCGGCCCTTTCACAGCCGCCGGAGTCGCGGTACCGGAAGATCGACCGGAAAAAGTGCGACCGCTGCATGGCCTGCGTGGACGCCTGCGCCTACGGGGCGCTGGTGATTACCGGAAAGCCCATGACCATCGACGAGATTTTGTACGAGGTGGAGCAGGACCGGCCCTTTTACGACAACTCGGGCGGAGGAATGACCCTCTCCGGCGGCGAGCCAACCGCCAACATGGAATTCGCCGAAGCCCTTCTGACGGAAGCCAAGAACCGTGGACTTCACGTCTGCCTCGACACCAACGGCTTCTCATCCTGGGAAAACCTGGAGCGGCTGGCCCGCCACGCCGACGTGATTCTTTACGACATCAAGCACCTGGACCCGGCGGCCCACAAGGAAAAGACCGGGGTGGACAACGGCATCATCCTGGAAAATTTGAAGCGCCTTACCAAAAGTGGCAAGGACGTGTGGGTGCGGATTCCGGTGGTCCCCGATTACAACGATTCCCTCGGCTTTCACAAGGAAGCCGCCGAATTTCTGGCGAATCTTCCGGGGAAAATTTCCCGGCTCGATCTTCTGCCTTATCACAACTGGTGCCAGGACAAGTACGACTGGCTGGGAATTGACTGGCCCATGGGGGAAATCCAGGCCATGGAGCCGTCCATGCTGGAAATTCCCGTGGACTTCTACCGGGAAAAAGGCATACCGGCGACGGTGGGGGGATCGGGCTTCGAGGATGGAAAGGCGGAGGAATAAGGCATGAGCCAGGACATCCAAATAAGCTGGGGCGTGGTGAACGACATCCAGCGCATGTGCGTGAACGACGGGCCCGGATACCGCACCACGGTCTTCCTCAAGGGGTGCCTCCTGGACTGCCGCTGGTGCCACAACCCGGAGGGCAAGCGCCGGTTCCCGGAGGTGATCCCCTACGTGAGTAACTGCAAGGTCTGCGGCGAGTGCCTGCCCGCCTGCCCCACGGGGGCCCTTCACATGAACGGCAACGGCTTTCCCCACGTGGCCCGCGCCCTGTGCTCGGACTGCATGCAGTGCGCGGCGGCCTGCGCCCACGACGCCCTGATCGTCTGGGGCCGGGTGATGTCATCAAGCGACGTGATGGTGGAGGTAATCAACGACAAGCCCTTCTACAAGACCTCCGGCGGCGGCATGACGGTTTCCGGCGGCGAGCCCATGAGTCAGCCGGCCTTCGTGGCCGCCCTCATGCGGGCGGCGAAATCCGACCCTGACCCCAACGAACGCGTCCACACGGCACTTGACACCTGCGGACACGCGGCCTGGGCCGACTACGAGAAGGTGCTGGAATACGTTGACATGGTGCTTCTGGACATAAAGCACA
Organism: Deltaproteobacteria bacterium; assembly: GCA_016235345.1. Classification (NCBI taxonomy): domain Bacteria; kingdom Pseudomonadati; phylum Myxococcota; class Myxococcia; species Deltaproteobacteria bacterium. The sequence continues at coordinate 111,540 of JACRLG010000001.1, forward strand.
TGGACCCAGCAGCCCACAAGTCCTACACGGGCCGGGACAACGCGCTCATTTTATCCAACGCCCGGAAAATGGCCGCGCGGGGCTTGAAGATGCGCCTCCGGGTCCCGGTGATCCCCAACGTTAACGACACGGAGGAGAACTTCACAGCAACCGCGAAGTTCGCGGCGGAGCTTGGGGAGGCCGTGAGCGGCGTGGACCTTCTGCCGTATCACCCTTACGCGGGCGGCAAGTACCGGGCCTTTGGCATGGATTACGAGTTTCCCACGGGCGAAGGCTACGACGATTCCATGCTTGAGCCCATCATCAACCTGTTTCTGGACTATGTGCCGGAAGTCACCATCGGCGGATAACACCTGTCTAAAAACGCGAACTGCTGTGTCAGATTGAAACGGTCGGGTCGTCATGTACGAAAAGTACTATTCCTCCCCGCCCGTTTCAATCTTCCTTGCATTTCATCGTTTTTATCCAGGCTTGGCACTGTGCCTGCAAAAAAATTAACGGGAATAATTTTAACAACCACACACAAGGCCGATGGAAAACGACGCGTGAATACTGCCGGATCGCGTTTTCCGACGGCCGCAATGGAGGCAATATGGGAAGACGTGATCAATGGAAGCAGGTCCAGGACAGCATGTACGGCGAAGTCACCAGGGCCCGCTCGGTGGAGGAGCGCGAGAACGTGCCGGCCACCGCCTGCGGCTTTTGCAAGAACTTCGCCGAAAACGCCTACGCCTCGGATGGCCGGGGCCTGTGCAAGATTCTCAAGATGGGATCGAACATTTTAAGCGCCCAGCCGGTTTTCGTCACAGAAGGCGAAGTGGGCCACCCAACCATGTTCAACACCGAAGCCGCCCGTTGCACGTACTTCGAGCGCATGGATTTCATTGACACAGACGGCAACGAGGTGGCGGACCCCAGCTACAGGCGGGTTCAACGGCAGATGGAAAGCAAGGGCAAGTAAGAGCTTTTTTCCGCAACCGAAAACTTACAGGAGGACAAGGCCATGAAGTACAAGGAATCGAAGAATTTTTTTCCGCACCAGGACAACCCCAATCGCGGCGACTACGTGGAGCGGGTGGTTGATCCCCGCCAGGCCTACTACAAGGTGAAACCCGTCAACGCCGAGGACGAAGTCCCCGAATCGGCGTCGGAGTTTTCCGCCAACAAATAGGCGGGCCAAAGAAATCGAGATCGCCCCGCGCCCCGGAATGGCGGGGGGCGACGCCTGGATAAAAACGCTCCAGCCGAGTGTCTGACGTTTTTATCCAGGCTCGAATAACCTGCACATAAGACGGGACAGGTAGTCTGCCCCCGTGCCCCGTACCTCGCCGTCGAGCTCAAAAGCCGGAGCGATTGCGAGTGATTAAAGCAGGTTGAGCGATAGTATCCATCGGGCGGACATCAAAAAGGAGTAACGAAAATGGCTGATGCGGCATTGACCCAGAGCGTTGAAGAGCTTGAGAAAAAACAGGAATGGTGGTGGATCGCCGAAAAGAAGCGCTCCAAACGCCTTGACTATCTAAGGAAGGCCGTGTGGAAAAAGGGCGCAATCGGCGGCAACTACGCCCCCGGAATCAAGGTTGACCTGGAAATCCCCACCCTCTTCACCCAGATGTACAACTGGTGGAAGTTCGATCCGCCCATGCTGCGCAGGGCCAAGGCCATGAGCCACGTTCTGGACAACATGACCATCTTCATAACCGACCACGCCCAGCTTGTGGGCTACATGGGCACCACCCCCAACACCCTGGCCTGGCGCATAGACGGAGCCTCAGTAGTCAACGAGGAGCTCTACAACGAGCCCGGCATCATGCCGGAGCCGGAGCAGGCATCATTAAAAAAGGTGGCTGACTTAAACGCAATCTGGGCGGGCAACACCGCCATTGACAAGGTGGCCCGGATTCTGGACCCGGAAGACGCCGTGAAGTTCCTTTCAGGGGCAATCGGCTGGGGCGCTCCCACGTCGGCCTACGGCTACTCCGGCAAGGACTACGAGTTTTTGTTCGCCCAGAGAAACGGCTTTTCGGACATCATCGAAAAAATCGATGAAAACATAGAAAAGGCCGAAGACAGAACCATGGGCAGGCCCGGACCGGACATCCTGCCGCTTTACGACAGGCTCCAGAACTGGGACGCCATGAAGATGATGCTGGAGGCGGCCATCCGCTACGCCAACCGCTTTGCCCGGCTGGCCCGGATCATCGCCGAAAACTACGAAACCGACCCCAAGCGCAAAGATGAGCTGATAAGGATCGCCGAAACCTGCGAGCACGTACCGGCCCATCCTCCGCGCAATCTTCAGGAATCATTGCAGTACGACCATTTCGTGCAGATGCTGGCCCGCCTGGAGGCACACGAGGGCGCGTGGCCGGCCCGGCCAGATTACTACCACTGGCCCATGTACGACAAGGACGTGAACGTCGAAAAGAACATCACCCGCGAGGAGGCGCTGGACCTCGTGGGCGAGTTCATGATCCGGGCCTACGAGGTGGGCGGCTTCGGCCCCCGCTGGGCGCGGGAGGGACTCCAGGGCATCACGGGAACCTGGGTGTGGACACTTGGCGGCGTCAATAAAGACGGCTCCGACGCCTGCAACGATCTCACCATAGCCTTTCTGCAGGCGGCCCGCATGGTTCGCGTGGCCAACCCCACCTTCGGTTTCCGCTGGCACCCCAAGGTGAAGGACGAGGTGATGCGCGAGGTCTTCGAGTGCATACGCCACGGCCTTGGCTATCCTTCCATCAGAAACGATCCTGTTCTTATCCAGAACGCCATGCACTGGCACGGCCACCCGCTGGAAGAAGCCCGCACCTGGGTGCACCAGGCCTGCATGAGCCCCTGCCCCACCACCAAGAACGGGGTTCAGCCCATGCGCATGGCTTCGGCCACGGCAAACTGCGCCAAGATGGTGGAATACGCCCTGCATAACGGTTTCGATCACGTGGTGCAGATGCAGATGGGACCCAAAACCGGAGACGCCTCAAAGTTCACGGACTTCGAACAGCTTTTCGCCGCCTGGGTGACCCAGATGGAATGGCTCACCAACACCCTGGTGCGCACGGTTAACCTTGGCCGTTACAAGGACCCGGAATTCTATGGCAGGCCCTTCCTTTCCGCCACCTACGAGCGGGCCGTGGAGTCCGGCCTGGACGCGGTAAGCCCTGTGGGCGACCGGGGCAACTGCTGGATAACCGGCTTCACCTGGGTTGAAAACATAGACAGCCTTGCGGCGGTGAAGAAGCTTGTTTTCGACGACAAAAAATACACCATGACCGAGCTTCTGGACGCCCTTCGCACCAACTGGGAAGGCCGGGAGCAGATGAGGCTCGATTTCGTGAACGCGCCCAAGTGGGGCAACGACGATGACTACGTCGACTCCATCATGGTGCGCTGCCTAAAGGAAGTGGCCCGGCACTCCAAGGTGATCAAGTGCCCCAGCGGCAACAACTGGCCGCTTCTGCCGGAAAACGTCTCAGGCAACATCCATTACTCCTCCATCGTGGGAGCCCTTCCCAACGGCAGGCGGCACGGCGACGCCCTTTACGACGGCGGCATTTCGCCCGGCCCCGGCCTGGACAAGAAAGGCCCCACGGCGGTTTTGAAATCCTGCGGCAAGATCGACCACGTGGGCGACGGGCGCGCCTTTCTTCTGAATCAGCGCCTCTCCCCAACCCAGCTCGCAGGCGAAAAGGGCTACCAGCTCTGGAGGGCCTACATCAAGACCTGGGCCGATCTTGGCCTGGATCACGTTCAGTTCAACATGGTCTCCGACGAGACCCTTCGCTCGGCCCAGAAGGATCCGGAAAAGTATCAGGAGGTCATCGTCCGGGTGGCGGGATACTCCGCGCACTTCGTGGATATCAGCCGTAAGACCCAGGACAATATTATACAACGCACCATCCAGGGAATCTGATCCACTAAAACCGGCGGCGGGGGGCGACAAGCCTCCGCTGCCGGAACCCAAACGGAAGGAAAACGAAAATGAAGTGCACCGAATGCAGCTTTGAAGCCCCGGTGGCCAAGTTCCGCTATCTTTACAACGCGCGGATCGACGCCTCCATCAGCCTTCGCCAGTGCCCCCAGTGCCAGGCGTGGCTGGCCATTGACGAGCTTGCCGGAAGCGTAAAGCAGAAGGTCGGCGCGGGCGACGCCCCCTGGGGAAAATCCGCCGGTATCGAGGGCTTGGCCCAGGATGCCCAGACCTCGGCCTGAATCTGTCCCTGTGTTTCCGTCTGACATGCTGACCTTGCGTATTGGCCGCATGTCGGACGGAAGACGGCAATAACGGGGCTATTCCCTTCCTGGGAGCGCGGGCGTCCCGCCCGCATTGAACGGCAAAAGCGGGCGGGACGCCCGCGCTCCCGGAGAAAAATTTCAGCGCCCCAAAACCCGGCCAAAATCTGGGGCCATTCGCGGAATGAAATGTCATTATCCAAAATTTGCTTGTAATCCGATAGGTTGACGACAGCACGACAAACGCTTTTCCGCGCGGACGCTTGAAGGCCCAGGGAAACAGGAAGCCTTCAGGTGATCTGTTTTCCGCTTTTTCGTCGCCGCACAAAAATCAGGAGGGCGCAAGCCATGACAGCCGAAGCCGCAGTTAAGGACGCCAGTGTTTCCGACTTGGAAAAAAAGCAGGAATGGTGGTGGGTGGCGGAAAAAAAGCGCTCCCGCCGGTTGGATTACCTAAGGAAGGCCATCTGGAAAAAAGGCGCGGTGGGCGGGCTCTACAACCCGGGCATAAAGGTGGACCTGGAAATGGGCAAGCTCTACATCGAGGCCCACAAGGCGTCCATGGTCTTTCCGGAGCCCCCGCCCATAAGGGTTGCCAAGCGCCTGGCCCATTACCTGGACAACAAGACCATCTTCATCACGGACCACGCCCAGCTTGTGGGCTACGTGGGCTCGTACCCCAACACCATTTTCTGGGACCCCTCCTTCGGCGAGATGCTGAACGAGGAAATCTACAACGATTCCACGGCGATCCCGGAGCCGGTGGACCAAAACCTCAAGGTGGTTGCGGAAATCTGCGATTACTGGGCCGGGAAAACCGACCAGAGCGTACTTTTGCAGTTCAACGACCTTGAAGACATGATGAAGGTGATGAGCGGGGCCATCGGCTGGGGCATCGCATCAACCAGGGGCGGCTATTCGGGCAAGGATTACGAGTACCTCATGACCGGCCAGCGGGGTTTCGCCGAGTGCCTGGAGGAAGTCAACAAAAAGCTCGACGAGACCGACGAAATCCTCCACACCACCACCCCCACAAACGAAACCCTTCCGCTTTATGAAAAAATAGCCAACTGGGAAGGAATGCGCATAATCCTGGAAGCCGCCATCCGCCACGCCGGGCGCTACGCCCGCCTTGCACGGACCCTTGCGGAAAACTACGAGGCCGACCCGAAACGCAAGGAAGAGCTTATCCGCATCGCCGAAACCTGCGAGCATGTTCCCGCCCACGCGCCCCGGAACCTCCAGGAGAGCTTCCAGTACGATCTTTTCATCCAGCTCTTCTCCCGCACCGAGGCCATTGAAGGCGCATGGCCGGCCCGGCCCGACTACTACCACTGGCCTCTGTACGACAAGGACGTGAACGTCGAGAAGAACCTGTCGAAAGAGGAGGCCCTCGATCTGGTGGGCGAGTTCCTCATCCGGGCCGCCGAAGTGGGCCAGTACAAGCCCCGTTGGACAAAGGAAGGGCTTCAGGGAATCGACGGAACCTGGGTGTGGACCATGGGCGGCGTGAACAAGGACGGAAGCGACGCCTGCAACGATCTCACCATAGCCTTCATGCAGGCCGCCCGCCTGGTTCGCGTGGCCAACCCCACCTTCGCCTTCCGCTGGCATCCGAAAGTCAAAGACGAGGTGATGCGCGAGGTCTTCGAGTGCATAAGGCACGGCCTTGGGTATCCGTCCATACGCAACGATCCTGTTCTCATCAGTAACGCAATGCACTGGCACGGCCACCCCCTTGAGGAGGCCCGGACCTGGGTCCATCAGGCCTGCATGAGCCCGGCCCCCACAACCAAGCACGGTTTCCAGCCCATGCGCATGGCATCGGCCACCGCAAACTGCGCGAAAATCGTGGAATACGTGTTCACGCGCGGCTTCGACAAGGTGGTCAACATCCAGATGGGCGCGAAAACCAAGGACCCCCTGGAATTTGCTGATTTCGAGGACGTGATGGAATCCTGGGTGGCCCAGATGAAGGCCATCTTCTCCCTTCTGGTGCGCACGGTGAACCTTGGCCGGTTCATTGGGCACAAGCTCGTTCCAAGGCCCTATCTTTCCTCCATCTCGTCGCGCTCCATAGACAGCGGCCTGGACGTCTGCGACCCCTCCATCTCGCGGGGAAACGCATGGATAACGGGCTTCACCTGGGTGGAGAACGCCGACAGCCTTGCAGCGGTCAAAAAGCTCGTGTTAAAAAACAAAAAATACACCATGGCACAGCTTGTGGAGGCCTTGAACGCCAACTGGGAGGGGTATGAGGCCATGCGCCTGGATTTCGTCAAGAATGCTCCCAAGTGGGGCAACGACGATGACTACGTGGACTCCATCATGGTGCGCTGCCTTCGTGAAGTGGCGAAGTTCTCCCACGAGCTCAAATGCCCCTGCGGCAACAACTGGCCGCTTCTGCCCGAAAACGTATCCGGCAACATCCATTACGCAAACGTGGTGGGGGCGCTCCCCTCAGGCCGCAGGCTCGGCGACGCCCTCTACGACGGCGGCATTTCCCCCGGCCCCGGCCTGGACAAGAAAGGCCCCACGGCGGTCCTGAAATCCTGCGGCAAGATCGACCACATCGCCGACGGACGGGCCTTCCTCTTGAACCAGAGGCTATCCCCCACCCAGCTTGCGGGGGAAAAGGGCTACCAGCTCTGGAAAGCCTACATCCGCACCTGGGCCGACCTGGGCCTCGATCACGTCCAGTTCAACATGGTCAGCGACGAAACCCTTCGCTCGGCCCAGAAGGACCCGGAAAAGTACCAGGAGGTCATCGTGCGTGTTGCGGGCTATTCGGCTCATTTCGTTGACATAAGCCGGAAGACGCAGGACAATATCATTCAACGCACCATCCAAGGAATCTAGGATTCGGCCGTCCAAAAACGCGATCTGCGGTGTCAGACTTCGCCGGGCGCGGTGCGCACGTATCCTTGATACGCTTGCGCCCGCACCCGGCTCGCCTTCCTTGCAGCTCATCGTTTTTGATCGGCCTGGATGCGGGGCGGATTGAAAGAAACGGAAAAAGCCGGTGATGGTTTTGAGGGCCGGGAAGATAAAAATATCCGGCCCTCTAAAGCCTGGATAAAAACGATGAAGCGCAAGGAACGCGAGAAGCCAATGAGCAAGCGTACTGAAAGTACGTGGCGGAATTGGCTTTGAAGCGTGACACAGCGATTCGCGTTTTTATCCAGGCTGTTACCCTTTTTGAAGGGAGGAAGAGATGTCAAGACGGGATGAGCTTAGACAGGCTTCCATGATGATGTACCAGAAACAGACCGCGCCCAAGAGCGAACAGAAACGGGCGGAAAAGGTCTGCGGGCTGTGCAGGAACTTCCGGGAAACGGCCTTTACCGGCGAGGGCAAGGGCGCGTGCACGGTTTTGAAGTTCGGATCGAACATCGAGGCCGACCCGCCCAAGTACGTGCTGGACCAGGAAAACGGCTACTTCACCATGAACCTCATGGACGCCACAAAATGCCAGTATTTCGAGAAAATGGACTTTGTGGACAAGGACGGCACCGAGTGCTCGGACCCCGTGTACCGCCGCTCCATGCGCCAGCTGCAGGACGGTTGATTCCATACGTCGCGCCAACTGGCCGGTTCGCATCAAAAAGGCCCGCCCCGCGCTTGATTGCGGGGCGGGCCTTTTTTTTAAAGGGCGGAAAGACATCGGGGGCGCGCCCGTGTGCCGGCGGGCGCGCCCCCGTGGAGGTAATTCCCTGGGAGGTATGGTCTTCCAGGAAGTCCCTCCGAAACATCACACACCCTATGGTGCGCAGTTTTTATCTATCCTTTTATGGATAATATGTCAAGGCGTATTTTGGTTTTACTGATATAATATGGTATTTTCATTGCCCTTGTATCCCTTTTTCTCCGCTATCAAGCAATTGGCGGCAAGCGCCGGATTTTCACTCTTCCATCATGGCCCTTATGCGCGGAACGTCCGAGGGCAGGTCAACCTCTGGCGAATCGTAGGCCGTCACAACCACGCGGATTTTAAGGCCGTGTTCCAGGGCCCTTAGCTGCTCCAGCTTTTCTATGTTTTCCAGGGGCCCTTCCGGCAGGGCCGCGAAACGCTCCAAAAATTCCCTGGTATAAGCGTATATCCCCAGATGCTTATAAGTGGGAAACCGGGTTCCGGGGTCGCGCCCGAAGGGGATGGGCGAGCGCGAAAAATAAAGGGCGAAGCCGAAGCTATCCATCACCACCTTGACGTCCTTGGGGTCGGTGATCTCACTTTCCCGCACTATTTCAAAGGCCAGGGTGCTCATGCCGACGGACGGGTCGGCAAGAAGCGGGGCCGTGACCTCGTCGAGGCTTGCGGGCTCGAAAACCGGCTGGTCGCCCTGAACGTTCACCACGATGTCGGTGGGATCGAGCCCCAGAAGCCGGGCGGTTTCGGCGGCCCGGTCGGTGCCGGAGCGGCACGAGGCCGAGGTCATGCGGACGTTTCCGCCGAAACTTTTCACCTCGTCGTAGACCCGCTGGTCGTCGGTGGCCACAACCACCTCGGTTACGGACAAAGCTCCGGCGGCCCTCTCGTACACGTGCCGTATCATGGATTTTCCGGCTATCAGCGCCAGGGGCTTTCCGGGAAAGCGGGTGGAGCCGTACCTGGATGGAATTACAACCGCTACGCGCATGTATTTTCTCCGCAAAAGGGAAACACCGTTAACAGCCTGTCTAAAAACGCGAATTGCTGTGTCGTGCTTCAAAGCCAATTCCGTCACGTACGAACATCCTGATTTAGCCCAAGAACTCTGCGATTTCTTGGGCAGGTACGCTTACTCATAGGCTTTTCGCACTCCTTGCACTTCATCGCCAATTTTCTAACTGGTATCCAGGCTTCATATCCAGCCTTTTTCAACGGGCCGTTAAAGGCGGTTCAGGCGCCCTTTATGGAGCGGGCGATTTCGCGCACCCGCTTAAGGGCCTCATGAAGATCGAAGGTTGTGATTTTTCCGTCTTTCACCACGATTTTTCCGTCAACCAGGACGTGGCGCACACAGGGGCCGGAGGCCGCGTAAACCAGGGCCGAAACCGGGTCATACACCGGGTTGAGCGCCGGAGCCTCCGGGTCCAGGACGATGATGTCCGCCCGCTTTCCCGGCTCGATGGAGCCGGTCACTTCCCCCAGGCCCATGGCGCGGGCCGCGCCCAAAGTGGCCATTAGAAGAGCCTGCCTTGCGGGAAGCGCCGTGGGGTCGAGGCTTGTAACCTTGTGGAGCTTGGCGGTCAGGTTCATTTCAAGGAACATGTCGAGGCTGTTGGACGAAGCCGCCCCGTCCGTCCCAAGGCCCACGGTGACGCCCGCAGCCAGGAATTTCGCCACAGGCGCGACGCCGCTCGCCAGCTTCATCTGGCTGGAGGTGCATACCGCCACCTTAGCCCCGGTATCGGCGATGATTTTTATATCCTCGTCGTCGCACCAAACGCAGTGGACCAGGAGGGTGTCCGGGTCCAGCAGGCCCAGGCCCGCAAGGTAAGCAATGGGGCTTTTCCCGTGCCGGGAGATTGACTCCTCGCGCTCGGCGCGGGTCTCGGCGGCGTGGGTCTGAAAGAGGATTCCCTGCCTCTTAGTCTCCCTCTTGGCCGCAACCAGGGTCTTTTCCGAGCAGGTGTAGGGGCTGTGGCAGAAGATGGAGGGCGAAATCCGGGGATTTTCGCCTTTAAGCTTTAAGGCGAAGGCCGCCGCTTCCTCCACGTTTTTCATGGGGTCCGTGCCGTCCACCGGGTCCAGCATCCCGAAACCGGCAACCGCCCTCATCCCGGAGTCCGCGAAGGCGCGGGCCACCTCGTCCTCGAAAAAATACCCGTCGCAGCAGGCCGTTGTTCCCGAAAGGAGCATCTCCGCCGCCGCAAGAAGGGTCCCGGCCCTGGCGTTTTCCGGGTTCATGTGCCGGGCCTCGGCGGGGAAAATGTGGTTGAAAAGCCAGTCAGAGAGTAGAAGATCGTCGGCAAGGCCCCGGAAAAGGGTCATGGGCGCGTGGCCGTGGGCGTTCACGAGGCCGGGGGCCACGATGGAGGACGATGCGTCGATGATCTCCCCTGACGGTGGCGCTGGCTCCGCCGATTCGGGCGTCAGCACCTTTTCGATCAGGCCGTCCTTCACGCAGACCAGGGCGTCCGAAAGGACTTCGCCCGAAGCGTTCATGGTGACCAGATGCCCGGCCTTTATGATGAGGTCGTAAGTCATTTTTTAAAATACTCTTGTGCGCAGGAGAGAAATTCCCTGGCCCATGAAATCATTTCTGCTGTTTCATGGCCTGTAATTGACTCGGTCAGGCCATAATCTCCGGTATTGCGCATATCCTGGGCGTTTATAAGATAGCGATGAAACTTTGGGTCCACTTTTCGGGTTTTCGAAAACTCCCTGCCAAAAGCACCAATTACGCCACCGTGACTTGAATAAGACTGGCCAAGAGACACAAGAAAAGCCTCTGCCACATAAAACATGGCATAATAAGCCCTGGAAGCTGAAAAACTTTGATAGCCGCTCTTTGAAAGAAGCTCTGCGGCATCCAGGCTTTCTTCGGCTTTGTTAAGGAGCATTTCAATTTCCGGAATCACAGCCTTATTCCCTCCCGGCGTACGTTCTGGAAGAAAGGAAGGTTGCAGTATAAGTATTCATCCTCCGAAACAAAGGCGCGGGAAAGGACCGCGTCGAAGTCTAGGCTGAGTGATGCAGTAAGTTCGCCGGTTTTTCGGATCATCTCACCATACTCGAAGGGTCCGTCCATCACGCATAACACGTCGATGTCCGATCCTGAATGCGAGTCCCCGCGCGCCCGCGACCCGAACAGGATAACGTTTTTCAGTTTTTCGCCGAAGATTGCGAAAAGTCCTTCCCGGTATTTGTCAAGAATCGCCTGGGCGTTTTTTGGTGGATTCATTCGAGCCTCCCTCATTTTTCCGCAGTTCGCGTTTTTATCCAGCCTTACCATCCGCCCACCTTAACCGTTCCATCCCAGGCCAGATACTCCCGAAGCCTTCTGCGGGTGGCCGGGGAGACGGCCTTGTCGCTTATGGCCCGGTCCAGGGGGAAAAAAGCGCATCGCTCGATCTCAAGGCTTGGAAAACGCCTTCCGTTCATGGTGAAGTCCCGGCTTAAAAACAGGGCCACGTGATCGCTCTTTCCCTCTCCGAAGGCCGTGTACACGCCCATGAGGACCAGGGGATCGCCCAGGATCGCGCCTGCCTCCTCGCGGGTCTCGCGCCGGGCCGCATCCACGAGGGTCTCCAGCCTTTTAACCCCGCCGCCGGGAAAACACCAGTATTTCTGGTAGGTTGGCTTGACCAGCAAAACCGCGTCGTTTTTCACCGCACAGACCCGCACCCCCACGGTGAGCGGGCCGGTCACCTGCCAGTAAAGCCTTGCGGCCCTGTAAAAAAGAGTGTTGACGAGCTTCATGCTTCCAGTTTCCAGACCTTATGCAAAAAATAGGCAGAACAGTCAGGGGACTTCCGCTGCAATTATTCCGCGCAAACCGCACGGGTTTCCAGAACCCTCTGAAAAAGGGAGGTAACCCTGGGGGCGGCCTGGCCAGCCACGGCGAGTATGTCCTTCAGGCTGGCGGAACTGGTCTTTCCGGGCGAGGTGGTGTTGGTTATCACCGCCACCCCAAGGACATCCATGCCCGCGTGGACGGCGGCTATGACCTCGTTCACCGTGGAAAAGCCCACTGCGTCGGCCCCGATGGTTGAAAGCCATCTTATTTCAGCCGGGGTTTCCAGGGAAGGCCCTTTCAGGCCCGCGTAAACGCCCTTTTTTACGCTAAGTCCAAGGCCCGCCCCCAGGGTAAGGGCCGTTTTCAGGAGGGCCGGGTCGTAGGCCGCGTTCATTTCGGGAAACCTTGGGCCCCAGTCATCCTCGTTCTTTCCGGCCAGGGGGTTTTCCCCGGTAAGGTTTATGTGATCGCTTATCAGCATGAGGTCCCCGGTTTCAAGGCCGGGATCGATTCCCCCAGCAGCGGTGGCGATGAAAAGGGTTTTCACCCCCATTGCCTGCATGACCCTTATGGGAAAGGCGACCTCGCGGGCCGAGTAGCCCTCGTAGAGGTGAAAGCGCCCCTGGAGGGCCATGACGGAGCGCCCGGCAATCTGGCCGAAAACAAGCCTGCCCTGGTGGCCCGCCACCGTGGAGACAGGAAAATGCGGAATTTCGGAATAGGAGAAGGATGCGGTTTTTCCGCCCTCAGCCGCGTTTCCGAGGCCGGTGCCCGTGATGAGGCCGATTTCGGGCAGGGCGCTTATCCTTCCCGAAAGCCACCTGGAAACCTCGTGAACTGTCTCGACGTATCCGCTCATGGCGCTTTCTCCTGCCTTGGAGTTTATTGAACAGACATAATCCAAGGCGCGTTTCGCGTCAAGGCGGCGTTGGGCCGGGCCTCCCGTCCCACAGCCGAAATTGTTCATCCTCCCGAATTTTTATCTTTACAATCGCCCTTCGAGAGATTAATTTTTACTACTTATATCAAGCCGACCGGATGGAGGCGCATTCTTTGCGGTCGGCGGGCGCAATGCCGCCCCTTACGGTTTCCAGGCTTACGAGATCGAAACCCCATCCTGCTCAAAAACCCTCCAGCCACGAGGTGACCATGAAAAAAAGAGACCTCGAAGAATTCAGGAACCTTTTGAACGCCCAGCTTCAGGATCTCCTGAGCCAGGCCGGCGACACCGTTTCCGGCATGTCGACCCAGAAGGAGAGCTTCCCCGACCCCACCGACCGCGCCTCGGCTGAGACCGACCGCAATTTCATGCTGCGCATAAGGGACCGGGAAAGTAAGCTCATCAAGAAGGTGAAAAAGGCCCTGGAACGCATTGACAACGGGACCTTCGGACTCTGCGAGGAGTGCGGCGAGGATATAAGCCTGGCGCGCCTTAGGGCCCGCCCGGTCACCACCCAGTGCATCGAATGCAAGACCCGGCAGGAGGCCATGGAGAAGGCCCTTGGCGTTTGAAGAAGCGGTTGGCGGGATCGATCTCCACGTCCACTCAACGGCTTCCGACGGATCGTTTTCGCCTGCCGAAATCATGGGGATGGCGGCTGAAGCGGGCCTGCGCGCGGTGGCCCTCACGGACCACGACACCGTTTCGGGCGTTAGCGCGGTGTTGGCGGCGGGCGTCCCCGACTCGCTAATATTCGTTCCCGGTCTTGAGATATCGGTGGAGGTTCCGCATCCTTTTCCCGATTCAGGGGTTTTTCACCTTCTGGGCTATTTCATAGACCCCGATTCCCCCCGGCTGGGCGAGACCCTGGCCCGGCTGCGAAACGCCCGCCGGGAGCGCAACCCGAAAATTCTCGCACGCCTGAACGACCTTGGCGTAAACTTAAGCTACGACGACGTGGCCCGCTTCGCCCCGGACGGGCAGGTGGGCCGTCCCCACTTCGCCCAGGCCCTGGTGAGCGCGGGAGCCGCCCTCGACTTTTCCGACGCTTTCAAAAAGTACCTTGCAAAGGGTTCGCCCGCCTACGTGTCCAAGTTCCGCCTTCCCGCAGACGAGGCCCTGGAGGCCGTCCTTGGGGCCGGGGGACTTGCCGTGCTGGCCCATCCCTCGTCTTTGGGAATGGACCCCTCAACCCTTGCGAGCTTCCTCCTTCACCTTAAGGGCCTGGGCCTTTCCGGGATCGAGGCCCTTTACCCCTCCCACAGCCCCGACTCCACCGAACGCTATATCTCTCTGGCCCGCGAGCTGGACCTTAGCGTAACCGGCGGAACCGACTTTCACGGCCTGGCCAAGCCGGACGTGGCCTTAGGCATCGGGCGCGGCGGGTTTTTCGTGCCCTTTTCCGCCTACGAGGAGCTTTTTGCCCGGCGTGGCCCCAGGGGCTTTGTAAGACCGCCCCACTCCCAGCTTGAGGCAAGGCTCGGGTACCGTTTCAACAGGCCGGAAATTCTCGCAGAGGCCCTTACCCACTCATCCCACCTTGGCGACGGCGCACCCTGCGGCACCCGCGACAACCAGCGCCTGGAGTTTCTGGGCGACGCGGTGCTTGGCCTGTGCGTGGCCATGCTTCTCATGGAGCGCCTGCCGGAGGCCGACGAGGGCCAGCTAACCCGCATGAGGGCCGCCCTGGTCTCGGAAAAGGCCCTTGCAGACCTTGCCCGCTCCCTGGAGCTAGGCCCGCACATAGTGCTTTCGAGAGGTGAGGCCGGGGCCAGGGGCTACGACAAGAACGGCATTCTGGCCGACTGCTTCGAGGCCGTCACAGGGGCCATGTTCCAGGACGGCGGGGCCGATGCATGCCAGGCCTTCGTCAACGAGTTCTTTTCACCCCTGGTCCCGGAAAACGGCCACTCCTGCCAGGCCGACCACAAGACCAGGCTCCAGGAAGTGAGCCAGCGGCTTTTTTCCGGCTCGCCCAGGTACGAGGACGTGGCGTCCTCAGGGCCAAGCCACAACCGCACTTTTGTCATGAGGGTCAACCTGCCCAACGGCATTTCCGCCCTGGGAACCGGGCGGAGCAAGAAGGCCGCCGAGCAGAACGCCGCAAAAAGCGTCCTTTCCCTGATGGAAAAACTGGGCGAATCCTGACAGGGCGGGCACAAGCGCGAACTGCGTGCGCCAGCACGTCGCCTCGTGGCTTGGTCACGTACAAAAATCCTGATTTAGCCCAAGAACTCTGCGATTTCTTGGGCGGGTGCGCTCCCTCCTTTTCAGCTCGCCAACCTTAGCATTTCATCGCTCTCAACCCGCCCTGTCCGCGCCGGTAGGGGGAGAGGGATGAAATGCAAACCAAGTCTTTGGTGAAGGGATAGGGAACGTGGGTGGCCCCGGCAACCTGCCGGGGTGTGAAGCACAAGAGGGGCGGCCCGGCAGGCTGTGAGACAGTCATTATGGCATCCTGCCTCTGCCGCACAGGCTGGCCGATTTTTCAGCAACCGGACAAACCCAATGCATTCAGCATCAAAAAAGGCCCGCCCCTTCATCGCTCCGGTCTTCCTGCCCCAGGAGGGCTGCCCCCACCGCTGCATTTTCTGCGACCAGAAAGGCGCAACCGGAATTACCCAGGCCCCGCCGCTCACCCCTTCGGGGGTCCGGGAGGCGGTGGAGGGCTTTCTGCCCTTCTGCGGCCCGGACCGGGGCAAAATCGAGATAGCCTTTTACGGCGGCAATTTTCTGGGCCTCGCGCCCGAAAGGGCCGAAGAGCTTCTGGCCGAGGCCGCCCGATACGTTTCTGAGGGCAGGGCCGACTGCATAAGGCTTTCCACCAGGCCGGACACCATTTCCGGCCAGAGCCTCGACCTTTGCGAAAAATACCCCGTGGCCGTGATTGAGGTGGGCGTACAGAGCATGGACGACGCCGTGCTTTCGGCCTGCAACCGGGGCCACTCGGCTGATTGCGCGCGAATCGCGGTGCAAAAGATCAAGGCGCGGGGCATTGGCGTGGGCGTCCACCTCATGGTGGGGCTTCCGGGCGAAACGGCGGATTCCCTGGCCGCCACGGCCAGGGCGGTGGCCGAAATGGCCCCGGATTTCGTGCGGATACATCCCACCCTGGTGGTTTCCGAAAGCCCCCTGGAAAAAATCTGGAGGACAGGCGGGTACAGGACCCTGAGCCTTGAACAGGCCGTGGCGCGCACCCTTATTGTTTACGAGGTGATGGAAGGGGCCGGGATAAAGGTGGCCCGCATGGGCCTTTTCACCCCCCAGGGCCAGGCTTGCGAGTCGATCCTGGCGGGCCCTGTCCACCCGGCCTTCGGGCACTTGGTGCAAAGCGAGAGCTTCCGCAAAAAAGCCGCCGCCCTCCTTGCGGCCCAAAATTCAAGGGGCCAAAAGCCGTCCTTCGGGGTCAATCCCAAAAGCGTGTCGCGGTTCCGGGGCATGAACAACGACAACGTGAGAAGGCTTTGCCTCGAATTCGGGCTTCTCGGCATGGATGTCGTCCCCGACCCCGCCCTTGAGCTTTCGGAGTTGGTTCTGATCGCTTATCCCACCTGATGGAAGTAGCCGGTTTCACAGGCCCAACCCCTGTTTGCCCTTGTTGTTCTCTTGTTTTTTATGGAAACACCTGTTATGATGACGCTTCGGATTGAAATGCGCCTTGGCGGCCTGTAAGGGTGAAAAGTCCATAAACACAGGGCTCAGCAGGGGATTTTTCCGTGTCCTACCGTTATCTGTTCGGTCCGGTCCCGTCCCGGAGGCTTGGGTTGTCACTGGGAGTGGACCTTCTGCCGCCCAAAACGTGCAGCCTAAACTGTGTTTACTGCGAGTGCGGCGGAACCACGCACCTTGCCATAAGGCGCGGCGAGCTGGTTCCGGTGGCGGACGTCTGCGCCGAGCTTTCGAGCCGGCTTTACGAGTCCCCCCTTCCCGACTGGGTCACCTTTGCCGGGTCCGGGGAGCCCACCCTGCACACGGGCCTTGGGGACGTGGCCGACCACATCAAAAAAATCGCGCCCGATCGCCGTATAGCCGTTCTCACCAACGGCACCCTGATGGATGACCCGTCGGTGAGGGCCGCCTGCAAAAAGGCCGACCTGGTGGCCGTATCGGTGGATGCGGCAAGCCCGGAGGCCTTTTCTTTGATCAACAGGCCCCATCCCGGCCTGGACCTTGCCCGGATATTTTCGGGAATCGAGACTTTCCGGCGGGAATATGCAGGCATTCTGTGGGCCGAGGTCTTTCTGGTTCCGGGAATCAACGATTCCGACGAAGAGCTTCTACTCATCAGGGACGCGCTTTTTCGGATCGCGCCAGATGAAATCCAGGTGAACTGCCTGGACAGGCCGGGCGCGGAAGACTGGGTGGGCCGCCCTTCGGAGGAAGGCCTTGCCCGCGCAGCCGGAATATTGAACGCGAAGATGATAGGCAGGGCCAGGGGCAGGGCGGACAACCCTCCGAAGGCCGCCGATCCCACGGCCCTGATACTGGAGGCCGCAAAAAGGCGTCCCCTCACAGAAGACGACGTAAGCCGGGTCATCTCAGCCTCTGTCCAAGACTCCGGCCTGCTTCTGGAAGGCTTGGTGAAAAAGGGGCTCCTGGTGGCCAAAAAAGGGGAGCGCGGCGTTTTTTACGGCGTGTCCTGAGGCGCAGCCGTACAGATTTGAGGATTGTCCTCGCAGGCCGAGGCCAGTTTTGAAGCCAACGGGCGTATCGAACCTTCGCCCATCAACCAAGGAGGCCCCCAATGGCGATATGGCTCTGGGAAGGCAAGAACCGGAAGAACGAGAACCAGAAGGGGCAGATCGACGCGCCGGACGAGGCCGCAGTACGGGTCCACCTGCGCAGGATGAGCATTACCCCGTCCAAGATCAAGAAAAAGCCCAAGGACATTTTTGAAAACATCGCGATGTTTCAGCCGAAGGTCAGCCAGACCGACGTCATCATCTTCGCGCGCCAGTTTTCCACAATGATCGACGCCGGCCTTCCCCTGATACAGTGCCTGGACATTCTTCAGAACCAGCAGGAAAACAAGACCTTTAAAAGGATCCTGGTGGATATTAAAAACTCCGTGGAAAGCGGCTCCACCCTGGCCGACACCTTAAGGAAGTATCCCAAGCTCTTTGACGACCTTTTCGTGAACATGGTGGCCGCAGGCGAAATCGGCGGTATTCTGGACACCATTCTCCAGCGCCTTGCCGCCTACATGGAAAAGGCGGCGGAATTGAAGGCCCGCGTCAAGGGCGCAATGACCTACCCCATCATCGTTCTTTGCGTCGCCGCCCTGGTGGTCGGCGTCATCCTGGTGTTCGTCATCCCGGTTTTCGAGAAGATGTTCGCCGATTTCGGCAGCGCCCTTCCTGTGCCAACCCAGATCGTCGTGGCCATGTCCAATTTCGTCAAGACAAACGTGCCTTTCATGATAGGCGGGCTCTTCGTGACGGGCTACGCGTTCAGAAGATTCCGGGGCACCAAGAAGGGCCAGCGCATCACCGACGAGCTGCTCCTCAAATCCCCGGTCTTCGGCTCCCTTCTGCGTAAGACCGCCGTGGCCAAGTTCACCCGCACCATGGGCACCATGCTTTCCTCCGGCGTCTCCATTCTGGAGTCCCTTGAAATAGTGGCCAAGACCGCAGGCAACATGGTCATCGAGGCCGCCGTTTACAAGGTCCGCTCCGGCATCTCCGAGGGCCGCACCATGAGCGAGCCCCTGAGCGAAACCGGCGTGTTCCCCTCAATGGTGGTCCAGATGATCTCCGTCGGCGAGCAGACGGGCGCACTGGACTCCATGCTGGAAAAAATCGCGGATTTCTACGACAAGGAAGTGGATCAGGCAGTCGACAACCTGACAGCCATGATCGAGCCCATAATGATGGTCTTTCTGGGTACGGTCATCGGCGGGCTCGTTGTCTCCATGTATCTTCCGATCTTCAAGATGGCGGGCGCAGTCGGGGGATAGGACGCCCACAAGCGCGAACTGCTGTGTCAGGCTTCACGGAAAAGTCGGTCACGTACAAAAGCGTACGCTCCCTCCTTTTCCGTTCGCATTCCTTGCATTTCATCGCTTGTGACCGCCCTATCCTGGGCGGCTGATTGAGGATATCTTGTGATAAGCCTAACCCGTGCCCGGCCTGGACGGCGAGCGGATTAAAGCCGGGGCACTGTCTGGGGCTCATATGGCGTTTTTCGGGGGGATCGATGAAAGCCGCTGGAAAAGCTGAAAAACAACGGCTCTGATGACAAACAGCATCCCCAGAAAGCGCCGCAGCCATCCGCCGGGCTCCGAGATCGAGGCGGGCCGTCGGTTGCTGTGGCTCATGCTGCTAAGGGTGGGTTTCACCACCCTGCTCCTGGGCGCAACCATCCTGGTTCAGTTCAGGGACCTGCCCTACGGGCTGGACAGCTCCCTTCGGCTTCTCTACGCCACCATCGGCGGCACCTTTCTCCTCACCGTAATCTACACCTTTCTTCTAAAGCGCATCGATTCCGGCTCCTTCGCCTTTCTGCAGATAATGGCGGACACCTTCCTGGTGAGCCTCATCATCTATCTCACCGGCGGCTACGAGAGCGTGTTCGCCTTTCTCTACCTCGTGGTGATCATATATTCGTCCATCTTCATAGGACGCCTGGAGATTCTCTTCATGGCGGCCCTGGCCTCGCTCCAGTACGGCGCTGTGCTTTTCATGGAATTCACCGACATGATCGTCTCCTTTGACGGCGCGTCTCAGTTTTCCGGCCAGGCTGACGCCGGGCACCTTGCCTACAAGATTTCCATGACAACCATGGCCTGTTTCCTGGTGGCCATGCTTTCGGGTCTTCTTTCGGAGAGGGAGCGGCGCACGCGTAGGGAGTTGTGGGCGGTTCGGGAGCACATGCGCCGGGTTCAGAAGATGGCCGCCATCGGGGAGATGTCGGCCCGGCTGGCCCATGAAATCAAAAACCCGCTGGCGGCGCTGGTGGGCTCGGTGCGCCTCCTTAGGGACGACATGGCACCCTGCGACTACCAGGAGCGGCTTTTTTCCATAGTTTTAAGGGAGGCGGACCGCCTCAATCACTTGGTGTCGGAATTTCTGGCCTTTGCCCGGCCCGTTTCCGCCTCCCCGGAACCCGCCTGTGTGGACGAGGTGGCGGCGGAGGTGATGGAGCTTTTCAGAAAGGACGAGGCGCGCCGGGGGGTGGTGATAGAAACCGACATAAGGCCGGACACCTGGATATCCATGAATCAGTCGCACTTGAAGCAGGTTCTGTGGAACCTTCTTGCAAACGCGGCTGACGCGGGCGGAGACCCTCCGGTTATAAGGATCACCACATTAAACGCACCGGAAGGGCTGGTTCTGTTAAGGGTGGCGGACAACGGAGTCGGCATGGACGAAAAGACCCTTCAATGCCTTTTCGAGCCTTTTTTCAGCACCAAGCCCGAAGGGTCGGGACTGGGCCTTTCAATAGTCTACAGGATTCTCACCGCCTACGACTGCCGCCTGGACGTGGAAAGCAGGCCCGGCCAGGGCTCCACCTTCACCATAGTGGCCAAAAAGGTGGCCCCGCCCGCCCGGAGCCATTAAGCATTAAACTGTTTCGGCAAGCCGCCTGCCCGCCACCTCCGCCATCCCCGGTACGGCCTCGGTCACGTGCCTGTGGGCCATGCCCCTTATCATGCCGTAGAGCTTCTGAATCCCAGGCTTTCCCGAATCCGCCATCACGGTGTCGGTTATGTCGAGAAGGTCTGCAGCCACTTCCCCTGCGCGGGGCCTTATCCAGCCGGAAAAGGCTTCGGGGTCATCGCCGCCGTCCGCAAGAAAATCCTCGTAATAGCGGTCCAGGACCTCCATGAAGCCCGGAAGAAGCAGTTCCACCGATTCCTCCACGTGGCCGTGCTTCATCTTTCTGAAAGCGGCGTAGGCCGTCCTCACCGCAAAGCCCCTCTCAGCCACGGTTTCGTGAATGAAGCGGGTGTAGTCGTCAATGACGCCATTTTTGTGTTCATCCGAAAGCATCACTTCGGCGAGATGTCCCATTGTTTCACGCTCCGAAATCTGTTAAGCCGGGCGGCATGGAAAACGTTCAAAAAACCTATCTGTGCCAGGTAAGTGAAGAATTGTCCTGCGGGGCCTGCTGCGGCCTCTACAACGTGCCCAACCTTTCCCGCGAGGGCCTTTTCGGGCTTCTTTCGGAGCGCACCGAAAAATTCGCCACGGTTCCGCGCACGGAAAAGGATATAGACGAGTTCGGACTGATGGAAAAAAACCGCGTGAACGACAGGCTCCGGCCCTGCCCGGAATTCCACCACTGCCCCTTTCTGGGGTTGGTTGGAGAGGGCCGTTCCCGCGTGGGCTGCCTTCTCCATCCCCTTGGGAGCGGAAACCACGGGGTGGACCATCGGGGGCTTTCCTGGTACGGGGCCTTTGCCTGCCAGACCTATTTCTGCCCCACCCATCGCGATCTTTACGACGAATACAAAAAAATCGTTCAGGCCGTCCGCCCCGACTGGTATCTCTACGGCTTAGTCATTACGGAAAAGGAGATGCTGGAAAATTTTTTCAGCGCAGCCAGCGCCCGGCTCGGAAAACCCCTCACCGCTGATTTCATTGCCGAGTCCCCCAAAAGGGTCGAAGCGGTGCTGGAATTCCTGCGTTTAAAGGAGTCCTGGCCCTTCCGCCCGAAAGATTCCCCAAGAATCTGCCACTATTTTTTCAGGGACGGACTCTATCCCGACACCCCCATTCCCTACGGGGAGATGGGGGCTGACCGGTCCTGCCTGGACCCGGTGCTTCGGGCCCTGGGATCGCGCATTTCCTCTGCCCTGGAGTTGGACCGGGCAGAGGAAATGATTTACGGAATTCTCGAGGCCGTCATTTCATGAGGCTCGGAAGATAAAGCGCTATCCGGGGAAAGGCGATCAAGAGGGCGCACAGGATAAGAAGCGGCACAACCATGGGCAGAACGCCCCTGAATATTTTTTCCAGCGGAACGTCCTTCGCTATTCCCGCCACAACGTAAACGTTCACCCCCACCGGCGGGGTTATGACCCCCATTTCGGTAACCAGGACGATTATGACCCCGAACCAGATGGGGTCAAAGCCCAGTTGCAGTATGACCGGGTAAAAAATCGGCACGGTGAGCATTATCATGGCCAGAGAGTCCATGAAGCAGCCTCCGGCCAGATAGATCATGATGATGAGGCTCATCACGGCCCAGGGCGGAATCGCAAGGTGGACGACCCATTCCGCCAGCCGGTTCGGCAGAAAGGTGACGTTCATGAAGTGCCCGAACACCGTGGCGCAGGCCACTATGGTCATCACCATGCAGGAGATGCGGGTGGTATCCAGAAGGCTCTTCACGAAATCCGCCCAGCTTATCTGCCTTCTGAGCACGGCGATGAGAAGCGTTAAGGCCGCGCCCACCGCCGCCGCCTCGGTGGGGGTGAATATCCCCAGAAACATGCCGCCGATCACCATGATGAAAAGGGCGAGGGTCTCCCCCACGCCCAAAAACGACATGGCCTTTTCCCGGATGCTGGTCTTTTCCCCGGCTGGCGCAAGCGCGGGATTGAGCCACACGCGAATTACGACGGTGGCCACGAACATGAGCGCAAGCAGTATGCCCGGAATGACCCCGGAGGCGAAGAGCTTGCCTATGGACTGCTCCGTGAGGATTCCGTAAACGATGAAGATCACCGAGGGCGGAATGAGGATTCCAAGGCTTCCCGCCGCCGCCACGGTGCCTGTGGCCAGCGCGTCGTCATAGCCGTAGCGCTTCATTTCCGGCAGCGTCACCACAGCCATGGTGGCCGCAGTTGCGTTTGTGGAGCCGCACACCGCCGAAAAGGCCGCGCAGGCCCCCACCGTGGCGATTGCAAGCCCGCCCCGCAGATGCCCCACCAGGACGTAGGCCGAGTCGTAAAGCCTTCGGCTTATGCCCGCGTAGTAGGCGATCTGGCCCATGAGGACGAAAAGGGGAATGACGGTTAAACCGTAATGGGAAAATTCCGTGTAAAGGTCGGTGGCCAGAAGGGCCGAGGCCGAGGGGAAATCCCTTAAATACGCGAAACCCGCCACCCCCAGAAAGGCCATGACAAAGGCCACGGGCATACGGGAAAACAGAAGAACCACCATTAAAATGATGCCGATGACGCCTA
The DNA here is from genome assembly GCA_016235345.1 of Deltaproteobacteria bacterium. Lineage (NCBI taxonomy): Bacteria > Pseudomonadati > Myxococcota > Myxococcia > Deltaproteobacteria bacterium. Next base: position 134,287 of record JACRLG010000001.1, read on the forward strand.
CGGTTGTTGTGCTCATGATTTTTTCGCCGCCGCCTTTCCTGCGTGGGTGACAAAGTTGGCGAGAAGGACGGCGCAAAGCACGGCCGTTGAAAAGGCCATGACATAAAGAGTGAAATACATGGGAAAGCCCAGGGTCATGGACACCTGACCGTCAACCTGCTGGGCGACGCCCTTTAATAGCAGCTTCCAGGTGGCCAGGGCGAACAGGGCGAAACCAGCCAGGTCGGTCACCGCGTCTATGAGATTTTGGGAACGGGGGGAAAGGCGGTCCACGAAGAGGCTCACCGAAACGTGCCCCTTGGTGGACGTGGTGTGGGCGAGCGCAAAGCACACGGCCAGGGCCCCCAGCTGGGCCATTATCTCGTATGAACCGGGCAGGGGACGCCTGAAAAGCCGGAGGATCACGTCCGCGCAGGTGACAAGAACCATTGCGAAAACGGATCCCCCGGCCAGATACAGTAGGTGGGTCGCAAGGTCGCGGACCCCCTGGTCAATTTTCTTCATTGCCTACTTCTTCTTTGCTTTTGCCTTTGCCGGGGCCTTTGCGGGCTTGGCGGGCGCGGAGAATTTCTTTATCAGGCTTCTGATCTGGTTGACGTAGAGCTTGCCGCTGGGGGTATCGGTCTGGTAGGCGGAGATGACCGGCTCCACGGCCTTCTTCCACCGGGCGTTTTCAGCCGGGGAAAGCTCTATCACCTTGTTGCCCTTTTCCAGGGTGAACTTCTTGCCGTCTTCATCGGCCTTGTCCCATGCCGCGCCGTGAACCGCCACCCACTTGGCCGAAACATCGGTGAAAACCTTCTGGGCAGCCGGGGAAAGCGCGTCCCACTTGGCCTTGTTCATCACCACGAACATTGCGGTGGTGTAGCCCACGCCCTTGCAGTTGGTGGTGGACTTGATCACTTCGGCCTGTTTCCAGCCCTTCAGGGTCTCGATGGGGGTGAAGGTGCCTTCCACAACGCCGCTTTTAAGGGCCTCGTAGGCCTCGCCCTGGCTCATGGCCACGGGAACCGCTCCCAAGGCCGCCGCCACCTTGGCGGAAAAGCCGGTGGCGCGGATCTTCATCTTGGCAAGGTCTTCAAGGCGAGCAACGGGCTTTTGGGTGTGAAGAAGGCCGGGGCCGTGTGCGTGGATGTAAAGAACCTTCACGCCGCTAAGCTCGGAGGGGCTGGCCTGTCTTGCGAAGGCGTCCGCAACCTTGCTTGCAACCATACCGTTCGGGTAGCCCATGGGAAGGTCGAGGGCGCTCATGACCGGAAACTGCCCGGCGGTGTAAGCGAAGCAGCTCATGCCCAGGTCGGAGATGCCGTCCACCACGCCCTTGTAAACTTCCGGGGCCTTGGTGAGGGTTCCGCCCGCAACCACCTCGATCTTGATCTCGCCATTGGTGCCCTTTTCGATCTCCTTGGCCCATTCCACCGCAGCCTGGGCCTGGGGATGGGTGGGTGGAAAGAACACCGAGTAGGTGAGCGTAACCGGTGCGGCAAGAACCGCGCCCGCAAACACGCACAGAACAGCCGCCGCCAACATGCCGATGATAAAAGATTTTCTCATGTCCGCCTCCGATCGGGTTTTTTGAAACAAAATCGGCCGGAAAACAACCGCGCCAAAAACAGGTACTTCCGCAACAAGTGAATCCCCTTAACTCAAACAAAGTTCAAACACAACCAAAACTTGACAAAAACGTCAGTGATTTCCGAAGCTCACCTTCCGGCGCTAACCGGAAGTTTGATCCAGAAGAGCTTGGCGGTTCCGGGGCCGGGGTTCTCCCACTGGACCGGTATCTGGTCCGACAGGTAAATCAGGTCACCGGCGTCCGCTGTGTGGATGGAATCCGGAAAGACCATGCGAATGCTTCCCGCCACCATGAATCCCATCTCGGAGCCCTTGTGGCTCAGAAAATGCCCGGAAATCTCCTGGCCCGGATGAATCTCGATGCGGTAAGCCTCTGTTTTTTCGGGAAAATCAACGGGAGTCAGAAGCCGCGCCCCGGTTTCGTCCTTCATGTTGGCAAGGCGCACGCCCTGGGCCGCGCTGGCAGGAAAAACCACCGGGAGCCTCTTGTCCCGGCCAGGCGAGAAAAAATGGCCCACGTCCACCGAAAGGACCTCGGCCATCTTCAGAAGCCCCGGAATGGACGGGTAGATGGTGTTGGACTCCACCTGGCTTATGGTGCTTGCGGTGACGCCCACCCTCTTGGCAAGCTCGGCCTGGGAGAAGCCCCGGCGCACCCTGAGCTTCTTTATGCGGCCCCCAAGCTGGTCGTGGTCGAAAACGTCCTTTTCCCCGGCGAAGAAGACCTCGGCCCCGCGCGTCTGGTAGCGCTGGGGCTCCTGGACGGCCAGGGGCTCCCGGCCCTCGGCCTTTATCACCGAAACCGTGGAGGTGCCCCTTTTGATGGAAAGCTCAAGGGCCACCTGGGCTATCTGGTTGATCTGGCTTCTTAGCCTTCGGGAATGCGCGCCCTTTTCAGCCACCCAGTAGGCCACGGTATTCAGGTCGTAGAGCCGGGGGCAGGAATGGGAGTAGAAGCGGCCCACCTCGTCCTCGCCGCCCCAGAGCTCCTGCATTCCGGTGAGGCTTTCGAAAACCAGGTGCACCTGTCCCGAAAGCCTGCCCTGTAGCGCGTAGAGCCTCTCGGAAAACTCGGCGGGGTTCCTTGGGTTTTCCACCCTCTCCACCCGGTTTCTTATTTCGGGCGGGGCCTCTTCCAGAAATTTCTGAAAGGTTCCGATTCCGTTTCCCTTGCCGTGGGTGAAGCAGTCCAGAACCGTGAGAAGCGGGTTTTTGCCAAGGGGCCCAAGGCGCTCGAACAGGTTTTTCGGGGAGCGGTCGAAACTTGCGAAGATCACGGGCTTTTTGTCGGCAAGGGACGCCTGCACGAAGTGGTGCCAGAAAACCTGGGCAAGGTTGCCGCTCTCGTCGTACCAGACCACGTTGTCGCCTATGAACATGCCCCCCAGAATCCTGTCGAGGCGTGGGATGCCGGTGTTCACGGCTCCTTTTGTCTCAGGTGTGTTCACTTGAGGCTCCTTTGATCTCCGCTGTTGGCGGCAAAAAGAACGATGCCCAGAAAAAGAGCGAAAAAGGCCACCGCAAGCATTGCGGCAAGGGAATTTCCATAGCCTAAGGGGGCCAGGACCGCCACCACCAGCCAGTGATGGGCCACAATGCGGGGTGACCTTATATTTATAGGAAAATCGTCCTTTCGCGCAAGGGCGATGATGCCGGAAAGATTCCAGCCGTAAAGGGCCAGAAAAGCGTGGAACCGCATGAGGAACCTGTCCGAAAGCCCCGTTCCGATGGCCATTTCGATTATTATGTAGGCGATTCCCGTAAGCGCCGCGCCAAGAAGAAAGCAAAGGCCGGATAAAAGGATGATCCGGGGCTGGCCCTTTTCGCCCCTTTGCCAGAGGATTTTAAAAACCAGAAGCACCGCGAAATAAAGGGTAAAGGAGGCGAAAGCCTGCCCCCACACCGAACCCGCCAGAATGAAGAGGAAAAATATGATGACGCCCAGATTCAGAAGCCAGAAGGCCGCGTTATGGGCGATGGTATCGCTCCGTCCGCTGGCCTTGGGGACAAGCCTGAAAATGGCGTAAAAGCTGACCAGGGAAACCGGAAAGGAAAAGCCCAGGAAAAAGGTTTCCAGGCCGAACTTGGGGGAATTGAAAAGGTGAAGCCGGGAATGGTCCAAAATGGCCAGGGAGCATAAAAGAAGCCCGATGGAGAGGCAAAGGAGGGCCGCGTGCAGGAATTTTAACGCGGTGTCGCCCTCCGGCCTGAAAAATTCAAACGGGAAGAACGTAAAGCGCCTTATGCGCACCGATTCCACCAGAGCGAAAAGCCCCAGGCAGGCAATAACCGACAAATCGTGCCAGCCCTTGAAGGCGAAAAACGAAAAAGCCAGGGCGACCAGGAAATAGGCCGCAACCGTAGGCCCGGGCGATTTTTTTCCACGGGCGAAATAAAGAAGGCTGCTTCCGCCCGCAACGAGGTTGAACAAAAAGATGTGCAGCCTGCCGAAGTCCGCACCCATTGAAGGCCGCACATGATGAAAAAATCCGGCGGCAAGCCCTGCGGTCATCACCGCGCAAAGCAATGTTTTCACGCGAAAGCTCATGATCCGGGCTCTCCCCCTAAACCCCTGATAATCCTGCTGAAAGCGATTTTGAATGTGTCGGTCCGTATAAAAAGGATGGAAGGGAAATACAAAATCAATTGTGGCTCTTAACAATTTTCAGCTTATCAGTGAAATGGATAGAGGGCTTTCACCCTGGGAGCGCGGGCGTCCCGCCCGCATTGGACGGCAAAAGCGGGCGGGACGCCCGCGCTCCCAGGAAAAACCGCCTTGCTGAAAATTGTTCATGGCCACGAAATCAATTGTCGGGTGAACCACAGCCTTTCGGCCCGGAACCGCCCAACTTGCTAACTGGTTCAAAAAATATGGTAATAAATCAGTTCGTTGGGCTTCGTTCCTCAGCCCAACCTACGATATCCTCCCCGCTTAACTTCCTGCTAATTCTGCTGAAAGACGTATCTGGAGCCGAAGCCTGATCAAAAACGATGAAGTGCAAGGAACGCGAACAGCGCGGGGAGGAATAGTACTTGTCGTACATGACGACCCGCGCTGTGATGCGTGACACAGCAATTCGCGTTTTTGGACAGGCTTCTAGAAAAGCTTAAGATAACCTTCTATGATTTCCCTGTATTCGCTTTGATCCTTCCCCTCTTCCGGGTCGGCCACGCCCCGGCTTGTGAAATAACTGGCGGCGTTGGCGTAGTTGATCTTTGACAGGGCCTCCGGGTTGGTGATGTCGCCGCTTTTCAGAAGGGCCCGGCCCGTTGAGCGGAACTTCTTGTCGCGCTCCTTTTTGTCCAGGCTCCTGTGGTCGTGCTCGGAAAAGACCCTCACCACCACGAGGTAGGATTCGAGATAGGTCTTCACGAGCCTTGCCAGAACCACGAGCTTCTTGTAGCCGGAACCGGTGAGGTTGTAGGTGTCGGGAAGGGTCGGATGCGGGACCAGTATTGAATCCTCTATAAAGGTCTTCACGGCCTTTCTGACGTAATGCTCGGCTGAAAGGTCCGGGTCGTAGTGGAACTCGTTTTTGAAAAGGTCCTGGAAGAACCGGTAATGGTTGTGAAGGTCCCCGGACTGGAACTGGAAGGATTCCAGCGAAAGTATGGCAAGGGCGGTGAAGGACGAGGGGACCAGAAAGCTTATGCAGTTGTTTTTGTAATATTCAAGCCCACCCCGCCCGGCCTCGGTTATGGCGTAACGGAGGCTTTCGCTGCTTTCCTCCTCGTCGCCCAGGCCCTTTCCCTCCCGCGCCAGGAACTTGTCCGCCACGTAGGTGTCCAGCACCTTTTTCATCGCGGAAACCGGCTCCAGGAGGGTGTCCGAAAGCTCGGCCCTGTTCATGCGCAGATGGCTGAGGAAAAATTCCGCGCCTTCCATAAACTCCCCCTCGGTGAAGTTTTTCCGGAAGGAGTTCAGTATCACCGTGGCCGCCACGGCATGGGGGGAGACCACGGAAATGGCGTTGATGGACAAAATGATGCGATGCCCCAGGTTGCGCAGAAAGGCCTCCTGTTCCTCCGGGGTCATTTCGGAAAGCTCCACGGGAAAGCGGTCAAGGATGTCGGCAAGCCTTAAGGGCTCGTGGCAGCGCACGAAAATCCGCCCGTAGCGCTTGTTGAGGAATTTCCGGGCCTTGACGAGCTGTGAGAGGTCCTCGCTCTTTTTCTCGCCGCCCTCGATCTCGTGGAGATAGCTGCCCTCCTCGATCACCCGGTCGTAGCCTATGGCTATGGGGCAGAAGTAGAGGTCCTTCACGGCCCCGGCCTTGTAGGCCGACAATATTATGGACAAAAGCCCCAGCTTGGGCAGAACCGCCTTTCCCGTGCGGCTGCGGCCCCCTTCTATGAAAAATTCTATGTTGAAGCCCTCGGCGAGAACCGCCTGGACGTATTCGGCGAAAACCCTGGCGTAGAGGGGGGCTCCCTTGAAGGTGCGCCGAAGGAAAAAAGCCCCGCAGTTCCTGAAAATGGTGCCCATGGGCCAGAAGGAGAGGTTCTTCCCGGCGGCGATAAGCGGGCAGGGCAGGGAATTCAGATACAAAAGGTATGAAATGATGAGGTAGTCGATGTGGCTCTTGTGGCAGGGTACCAGGATCACCGGCCCCTTGCGCGCCGCGTTCTTGATGAGCTTCAAGTTTTCGACGTCGTAATCGACCCCGTCGAACATGTTGCTGGAAATCCATTTTACGATCCGTCCCAGAAAGGCGATGAAACGGGTGCTGTACTTGGCCGCTATTTCTTCGAGGTAGCGGTCGGCCTGCCTGTGAACGGCCTTTTCGGATTTTCCGTCCTGCTCGGCCTGGCTCCTTAAAAATTTCCGAAAATCCTCGTTCTGCAGGATGCCTTCCTTCAGTTCCTGCCGGGTTTTCAGAATCGGCCCCAAACGGCTCGTGCGCATGGAGTTGATGCGCTCTATGGCCTCGGTGCGCAGGACGTAGGACAGGTACTCCGTCTCCCTGCCCCGGTTTTCGGGCCGGGCCAGGAATTCGATGAGGTTGATGGGCTCCCCTGTGTCGGTGAGGGCCTTTTCGGGAATTGAGAAGATGCTGGCCCAGCGCCTGAACCAGCGCGGCTTTTCCTCGGTTCCGAAAACCGTCTCGGTTACCGAGGCGTTATAGCGCATGGGTTTTTTGCCGTAGAGGATGATCTGCGGCACCAGGAAAACCGGCCTGTCCGTGGTGGCCTGGAACTCCAGAAGGTGGGCCAGGGCGTCGTTTCCGGCGTTCACGAAGCGGCGGTAGAAGCCTTCGGCGTCCACGAGGGACACCAGCCCAGCCTTGCCGCTTTTAAGCTCCCTGTCGAAATAACCCGATGCATAAGGGTCGGGACGGCTGCGGAACCTTGCCAGATGGTCGAAAAAGGCCAGGATTATGCGGAACACCCTGGTCACGGGCTGCCACAGCCACAGGGGCAGATCAAAGCTCAACTGGGGGACCGGGGCCTTTAAGGTCTTCAGCCGCGAATGCAGAAACAGGAACTCGAAGGGGCTCTTGTATTTTGTGGCGTAAACCACATGCCCCCTTTTTCCCAGGTCGGCCAGCCGGGCCGCGTCTTCGGGGTCGAAGGGAATCCCGGAAAAAACCAGCCGGAAAAAGAGCCTGGCGAAAATGCCGATGCGCTCCGGCAGGAAATGGGGATGATGATCGAGGGTGTTCAAAAGGAGCATGTTCAAGAATTGACGCATCCTGCTGACCGGTTTTTCAGGAATAGCCATGCGATGTTCTCCGGCAGGGGGTGACGGGCGGCATGATCGGAATTAACGAGGCCTTGAAAGGCGGCCATGAAGGCCGACTCACAGGTCAGGAAGGCTACCAGAGGCGGCCAAGGTACGCAAGGCAATTTTGTCGCGGGCCGAATCCAGCGCTTTTTCATCGGGTTGCGTTTCAATGGCTTTTAGCGTTTTGGGGTTGACAAGGTTGAACGGCTACTATATTAAACTGTGCGTCGAAAATCGGGACGAAAGGCGGAACGCCGATTCGTGTAAAATAATCGCTCATAAGGAGGTTGTATCATGGCTGATGTTGAATTTGAAGGCACCAAGTTTTCGATTGACGAAGACGGTTTCATCGATTCCTTCGAAAACTGGTCCAAGGAGTGGGTGCAGTACGTGAAGAAGCAGGAAGGCATTGACGAACTTTCCGAAGAGCACTGGAACGTCATCAACGTCCTTCAGGATTACTACAGGAAAAACGGCATCGCCCCCATGGTGCGCGTGCTTTCCAAAGTCACCGGCTACAAGCTGAAGCACATCTACGAGCTTTTCCCGTCCGGACCCGGCAAGGGAGCCTGCAAGATGGCCGGCCTGCCCAAGCCCACCGGCTGCGTGTAAACGTTTAAACATGTAAAACAGATTCGGCCCAAGGCCGGCTGATGCAAAAACGGCCTTTCCGGCTGTGAATGAAAAAGGCCCAGTATCCGCATTCGGATTCTGGGCCTTTTTCTTTGACTGGTCGCTTTTTTGTCCCGGCTTCCCCCTTTTTTTGGAAAACACGTCATGCATCTTTCCGTAAGAACGTCCGGGCGCGAGGAGTTTTTGAACATCACCTCCGAAATCATTCGCGCCGTAAGCGAGAGCGGCGTCAAAACCGGCACGGTCATGGTGTTTTCCCCCCACACCACGGCGGGCCTCACCATAAACGAGGCGGCGGACCCGGACGTTAAGGCGGACATCCTCTCGGCCCTTTCGAAGATGGTCCCCGAAGGCCCCTTCCGCCACGCCGAGGGCAATTCTGCTGCCCACATCAAGGCGAGCCTCATGGGCAGCTCGGTCATGATGGCCATAAGGGACGGAAGGCCGGTTTTGGGCACCTGGCAGGGGGTGTTCTTCTGCGAATTCGACGGCCCGCGAAGCCGCACCGTGCATATAAACATAATGGCAGAGAGGACTTGACGGGCATGGACGAGACGGACAGAATCCTTTTGAACCGCATTCAGTCCGACCTGCCCCTTACGCCACGGCCTTTCGCGGCTGTCGGCGATGAGCTTGGAATCGGCGAGGATGAAGTGATCGCCCGCATAACCCGGCTTAAGAAAGAGGGAATCATAAGGCGCATCGGCGGCAACTTCGTGCCCCAGAAGATAGGCTACGTCTCGACTCTTTGCGCGGCGCAGGTTCCGCCCGAAAAGATGGACGGGTTCATCGAATGCGTCAACGCCCATCCCGGAGTCACCCATAACTACCGGCGCAGCCACCATTACAACGTGTGGTTCACCTTCATAGCCCCCGGAATGGAGGAGATTTCCGCGCATCTGGCTGAAATAGAACGCAAAACCGGGGTTACCGGCATTTTGAACCTTCCTGCTAAACGTGTCTTTAAAATCAAGGCCCACTTCAATCTTTAGAAGAGTACCGCCCGCGAGCACTTTCCCTATTCAAACGGACCAGTCCATGAGCATCTATCTCGATTATAACGCCACAACCCCCGTCTGCGCCGAGGCAAGGGAAGCCATCCTGCCCTTTCTGGACCGCGAGTTCGGCAATCCCTCGTCGGACTATCCCGCAGGACGCCGGTCCAAGGCCGCCATCGAGGAAGCCCGGAGCGCGGTGGCGGCGCTCATCGGTGCGCGGGATGACGAAATCGTCTTCACGGGCTGCGCCACCGAGAGCAACAACATGGCGGTAAAGGGCGTCGCATGGGCGCTGGCCGGAAAGGGCCGCCATATCGTGACAACTGCGGTTGAGCATCCATCCGTCACCAACGCGGTGCTCAATCTTCTGGAAAACGGCTTCACCGCCGATTTCGTCGGCGTGGACAAGGGCGGCATGGTGAGCCCGGAGGCCGTTTACGCGGCGATAAGGCCGGACACGGTGCTTGTTTCTGTGATGCTGGCCAACAACGAAACCGGATCTATGCAGCCGGTGGCCGGGATAGGGGTCGTCTGCCGCAAACTTGGCGTGCTTTTTCACGTGGACGCGGCCCAGGCCGTGGGAAAGATTCCCGTTGACGTGAACGGGATAAACGCCGATCTCTTGACGGTGGCCGGGCACAAGGTCTACGCGCCCAAGGGCGTGGGGGCGCTTTACGTGCGCAAGGGAGTCACCCTTGCCCCGCTTTTTCACGGGGGCGGCCAGGAGAGGGGCTTTCGGGCCGGAACCGAAAACGCGGCCTTCATAGCGGGACTGGGGGCCGCCTGCCGGGCGGCGTCGAACGGGCTGGAAGCCGAGACAACCAGAGTGTGCGGGTTAAGGGACCGCTTTCACGATTCCCTTTGCGCCGCCGTTCCGGGGCTTCATCTAAACGGCGACATCCTTTACCGCCTGCCCAACACGTTGAATGTCTCTTTTCCGAAGGTGTCCGGGGCCGAGCTTCTGGCCGCCGCGCCCGAAATCATGGCCTCCACCGGGGCCGCCTGCCACGTGGGCGGGGCCGTTTCCCACGTTCTTGCGGCGATGGGCCTTTCCCGCGAGAGGGCGATGGGTGCGGTCCGGCTTTCCCTGGGCCGCTACACCACGGAACCGGAGATCGACCGGGCTGCGGAAATTCTCGCCCGCGCGTGGCGGGTGCTCACGGAGTAGGGACTTTTGAAGCCCGTGCGCGGCGGGATTTTCGGATAATGCGGCTTGCCGTTTTAAGGCTTTCGGGCAATTGGAAAAGAAAAGCGCTTGCAAAAGGCGTGAACTTGATGCATAGAAAAATGCCGTTCGCGGTTCCGGCGTCTTCGTCGGCTGAAATTCAAAGAAGCACCTTGCGGAGAGATGGCCGAGTCGGCTGAAGGCGCTCGCCTGCTAAGCGAGTATGGGGCTTAAAACTCCATCATGGGTTCGAATCCCATTCTCTCCGCCAGTTCATTAACTTACAGCCTGCTGTACATCAACTGTCCTCATCGTTCCCGACCTTGTGTTGCCCCCCTGGTTGCCCCTTTGCCTCAAAAACCGAATCCAGAACTCCAGCCGATGCAGCCAATGTATAGATGCCATGCGTTGGAAAATAATTGGCTACCGATTTAGAATAGGCTGTTATTGAGCTACTAATGAAAGTCAAAGGCCGCCAATGCTGCCTCTTGACCCAAAAAACTGCCTGCAATGTCGCTTCCGGTAAGCACGGGCTGGCTTATCGGATCATGCATGGAGGCGCGGGGAAAGCAGGACCTCTGGATCAGACAAAAGCCGGCGGTTCCCTTTGCCGGGCGAACACCAAAAAGCCAACGGGGGTTTCCCCCCGCTGGCTTTTTTTTACAGATTGATGACTTATCACCTGGTCACCGTCAGGGTTTGACCGCCCTTACGGCAGAACGGTCGTGGGTTCGGAAGCACTTGCCTCGTAGGTGTGCGCGGGAACGACCAAGCCGTTCGACTCCCAGATGAAGCTCGTGGTGTAGAGCCTGTTGGTCGGGGTCCCGGCAGGGACATTGATCGTGTGCGCCACATAAAGAGCGGTACCCGGCTGCAGGGCAACACCGGTGGCCATTGTGATAATCTGCAGGCCCGAAGTGTTGTTGTTGAGAGTGTAGTCGGTGCCCAGGGTAAGAAGAACCGCCGTGGGGTTCGCCATATCCGATATCACAAGGCCCGTATTCGGATCGCGGACCGGAGCGCTATCGAGATATACCTGGGTCGCCACTTCGTCGAAGACGCCAGGAATCCCCAATACGAGCGGGCTGACCAGGCCGAAACTGTAGGTCAGGACGCTATTGTTCACGCCTTCGTTGGAAAGGGCCTCGACATAGAGAACCGAGAAGTACGTGAGGTTGGTTCCAACCCCGACCGGATCCTGCAGGTCAACGAGCTGGGTCTGGAGCGCCGAGAAAGCCGGCACGTCAACACAGTCCGAGGCCTGTTTCGTGGCGGCGTTGGTGCTGGTGACGGTGGCGGTGTTGCAGTAGGTGCCGTGGACCGCGCCAAGCGGAATACGGCTCACCACCAGGAACGTAACGCTTTCGCCTGCCAACAGATCGAACGTGTTGGCGGTCACCGTGTTGCCGGCCACCGTGCCGCTGAGACCCGCAAGGCTTGAGCTTACATAGATGGCCCGGACATTGGCAAGGGCGTTGAGGCCAAGCGTATCGCTTATGACGACGTTTTTGGCCGTGGATGTGCCGGTATTGCTCACGACTATCGTCGAGGTGTAGGATGAGCCCGGAAGAACACTTGCCGGAGCGTCAACCTTGGTGATGGTGAGGTTGGGCGTCGCCACTGTCAGACATGCGCTGTCAGAGCCGATGCCGATGGTTCCGGAGGTAGCCGAAACCGTGGCAGTGTCGCAGTATACGCCGTCAGCCGATCCCGAAACAGTAAGGAACATGGTGGCGGTGGCTCCTGCCGCGAGATTGCCGATGACGTAGTCAAAACCGCCGTTGGCGTTTATTACGCCGGATGAAACACTGGCTACATGATAATTGGCCAGGGTGCCGCTTGTAAGAATGTCGTGTACTTCAACTCCGGTTGCCGAGCCTGAACCGTTGTTGACAACGCGAACGCGCAGCCTGGCGGTCTCGTTGGCAGCCACGGTAATGGCTTTTCCGAGGCTTGTGGTGTCATCGCTCGCCACGAAATCCTTGACGATGGACAGGTTCGACTCAAGGGCCGTGAAGCACGCCCGGGCGTTAAGCTCGGCCGGAGTCCAGGTCTTGGTTCCTGCGCTGTAGGCGGTAACCTCGATTTCGTTGCAGTAGGTGCCTGCAGCAGTTACCGTGGCGGTGAAGCTGCGGCTCTTGGTTTCGCCCGCAAGGAGCGGGAAGGAAAGGGTGAAGCCGTCGTCGCCGACCGGGGCGGCTGCCAGGGGAAGCGCGCCAAGAGCGTAGGACGCCGCTGAGCCAGAGGCCAGAAAGTCTCTGACATCAACATTTGTCGCGTCGCCCAAGCCGACGTTCTTGACGGTGACGGTAAAGGTGACGGTGGCCGTGCCGCCGACAAGGTTTACAACCTCAGTGTTCACGGTCTTGGTGATCTGAAGTTCCGGCTGGGGGGAGAAGCTCTTGTACAGAATCTGCTTTCCGATCTCTTCCCCGTCTATGGTGGCCACGGCCACTATGCGGCCATCCGCAATGGCGTCAGGCGAAAAGAGCGTCACCCAGGTCAACCCGTCGATAAACGGAGTGTTGATACCTGTTAGATTGTAGAGCGGGTATCCGCCGGCGGAAGACGGGAACCGCTCGGCCTCCAGGCGGGCGTTGTTCGTGCGGGTATCGGCCTGATCATCATTGATTCCATAACCGAACGCGATCCTGTTGTCATCCGATGTGCCGAACTGCATGCTGTTGACTCGCAGGGACCAGGTCTGGTCTATTTCCCAGCGGACATCAGCTCCGATGACGGGCCTTACAACTCCCGTGCTGTCAACGAAACCCACCCAGGAGCAGGCAAGATTCTGGGTCAGGCTGGGTGCGGTTTCCCTCTGCTCGCTTAAAAGCGGCATTCCGGGATCGGTGACTGCGGGGGTGCCCAAATTTGCGGGGTTGAGCCCCAGGGGCTCGTTCTCCAACCATGCGTAAAAGACGAAATTGCCCGAGTCCATGTCGGCGCGGCTGATGGGAACGATGTTCCCGTCACCGTCGCGATAGGTCACCCGGGGCGCTTCGGTTATGATTGTGGTGGCCTTGAGGAATAATGAAAGATTGGAAGTATGGCCTGCGACGACGTTTATCTGCGCTGTCTCGCCCACGAAAGCAGGCGCGGTGGCGCTTACGGTGTATTGGCCGGGAGCCAGATCGATGAGCAGATGGTTCCCCGTAAAGGTCTGGGAAAAAGCCCCGGGGCCGGTCACGATAACGGTGGCCGAGGCCGGATTGACCTGAATGTTGAGGTCTCCCAGCGTCGCCGATCCGGTTACGGTTCCTGTCGTCGTGCAATTGGTGCACTTGGTAACAGGGTCGTCGCAATCGTCGCACCCGAAAAGCGCAAAAGCGCATAGGAGCGCCAGAAGTATAACTCCGATTCCACGGACGCGGCTAACGGAGGAGCCGCCAAGTGTGTGCGTAATTTTTTTCATTCCTTTTTCCTTCCCTGATTGTGGTGATGTTCTGCATGGAGCGTTCGGCCAAAATGCAAATCGTGTGTATTCTCCGTCTTGTTTTACGGCTCAAGGTCCCATGCATCCTCCTTTCTGTAAGAGTGCCGGTGTGTTCTCGGATCTTTCGGCCAACACACCGAAATGAACAAAAAAATTTATTTTGTGCTATATAATAAATATATGTTAGGGTATTTTTTACTTCCTTATAAATTTGTGGCTTCCGCCAACTTGTTATGGGCTCATATTAGGGGCTGTTTCCAAAAAAACTTCTGCATTCGGTTGCGCCTTCATCCCCGCCAACTTTGTTGCGCTCCCTGCGAAATACGTTAAGTATTCCTCGGTCGCGCGCCTTGTTGGCGGGGCGAATTCGCAACCTCGGTGCCACAAATTTTTTTTGGAAACAGCCCCTAAGCGGAGCATGATTCTTTTCCCTTTTTTAAGGGAATCCGGCCCGAAGAAGAAATGCCCCAATCTTCTGCCCCCACCCTTTTCGTGAAAGCGAAAAATGGAAATAAAAAGCGCTCCCGGTAATAATGAGGGGCTGTTTGGATGCGGCCTTCGGCGATGATTGATTATGCCCTGCCGCTGTGAAGCATTTGGGACCGGCAAGGCGATGGATGGCTTTGTCAACTTTTTCAGACAGCTGCACAGTGTGTACTGAGTGCTTTGAGTATGGAAATACTCACTTTTTCATATATGGATGTTAACCTTCACTAATCGTGCCAAGTTATTAACATATTGATTATTCAGGTAATTTTTGACATTAGTATTTTGCGAAAACCATGGCGCGGAACTGCCAGGTCCGATAGTTTGACTTAGGGGTGTTGGAAAGCACTGGAAAAGATGAGACGGGATGTGCCGGGCATCGCCCCATAAAGGAGAACATGCCGGAAACAATGGACAATTTTTTCGGTTTGAGGCAGCGGGATGGAGCGAAGGGCCTAAAACGGAATCGGGAAATCCGAAAAGGAGGGTTTGGTATTCAAAGTTCCGATTATTTGGTTTCAGGCTTTATGCGGGAGATTTTTTGGCTGCAGAAGAAGTTGCATGGAAATGTTGATAAATTTGGAAACAGCCCCTGATAGAAGCCTATTCCGTGTAAGTTTCATAGACATCGCGGAAAGATTCGTGGGTTTGCCCGAACGCCTTAAAAATGGCCGGGTCAAAATGCTCGGGCCGGGTGCGGCCATCGCCTTTCATTATTATGTCCACCGCCTTCGGATGATTCAGGGCGGGCTTGTAGGGCCTTTTGCTTCTAAGGGCGTCGTAGATGTCGCAGATGTTCATTATGCGCGCCGCAAGCGGAATAGCCTCGCCCTTTCTGCCATTGGGATATCCCCCGCCGTCCCATCGTTCGTGGTGGTTGAGGGCTATCTCTGCCCCCATTTTGAGATAGGGGGATTTGCTTTTGCCTAGAATTTTAGCCCCCATTGATGAGTGCCCCCTCATGATCTCCCATTCGTCATTCGTCAGGCCGCCCGGCTTCAAAAGGACGTTGTCCGGGATGCCGATTTTGCCTATGTCGTGCATCGGGCTCGCAAAAAAAATCCTGTCCGCGAATTCCTCGTCCTGGCCGAGCACCCTGGCAAGGTTGCGGCTGTAATAGCTGATGCGCTGCACGTGCGCGCCGGTGTCTTCATCCTTGTATTCCACGGCCCGCGTCATGGTGAAAATGGTTTCAAGGTTGCCTTCCAGAAGATCGGCTGTCCTTTCCAGCACCCGTTGTTCCAATACGTCGTTATAATTGTGCAATGCCTTGTGAAGCAGGCGAACTTCCAGCATGTTGGAAACGCGCGCCAGAACCTCCGGAAGCTCGAACGGCTTGCTGATAAAATCCTTGGCCCCGGCCTGGAGCGCGCGCATTTTATGCCCCGGTTCTGCGGTAATGACAAGCACGGGCAGGTAGCCTTCCTGCTCGATTTCCTTCAAGCCCTCCATAACCTGGAATCCGTCCATGACCGGCATTTTAAGGTCCAGGAGGATCAAATCGTGGCGTTTCCGGCGATAAAGTTCGCAGACCTCCGTAGGGTCCATGGTGGAGGTGATGTCGGTATATCCTGAAGAAGCCAGCATTCGGGTTAAAAGCTCCACATTGACTTTAAGATCGTCAACGATGAGGATGCTGGCGCTTGAGATGGCGGATGCTGTTATCATGCTGATTCTCCCCTTACAACAGGCTGTCAAGTGGCCTGGCCGACCACGCCTTGCGCACGTTTCAGCGCCAGATCCATGGCATCCATCAACTCGTTGATCTTGATGGGCTTGGTGATGTACTGGAAAAATCCGGCGTCCAGGCCTTTTTTGATATCGCTCGGCATTGCGTTCGCGCTTATGGCAATGACGGGAATGCCCGCCGTGGACGGGTCGGATCGCAGTATTTCCAGGGCTTCAAAGCCGTCAATTCCAGGCAGGTTTATATCCATCAGGATCACATCCGGCAAAGATGCCCGGGCAATTTCGATACCGCTGTTCCCGGTCACTGCGGTAAGCAGCCGGATAGCCGGCTGGCGCGATATGATTCGCTCCACCAGTTTCAGGTTCGCCGGGTTGTCCTCCACATAAAGCAACGTGTATGGCCGCGTTCCGCCGGGCGTATGCGTATGAGCCAGTAACGCGGCGGCGTCCACTTCAACGGAAAGGTTCGGTTCATCAACCGAGGCGAGTTCGAACCAGAACACGCTTCCCACGCCCACCGTGCTTTCCACGCCGATTTGGCCCCCCATCAGTTCCACCAGGCGCTTGGCCACCACAAGGCCTATGCCGGTGCCTTCCTCGCCGCCCGACTCCTGCCCCAGACGATTGAACGCCTGGAAAAGCTGTGAAAGCTGTTCGGAATCCAAGCCCGCGCCGGTATCCCAGATGCTTACGCGGATGCGCCCCGGCGTGCTTTCCGTGCAGTTGACCTCTATGGTTCCCTGCTTGTTGTTGTACTTGATGGCGTTTGAAAGAAGGTTGATGAGAACCTGCTTAACCCTTGTGCGATCGGCCATTACAAAAAACGGTATGTCGAACGGAGGGAAGGTAAGTTTGATGCCGCGCTGTTTTGCCTGCAATTCCACCATGCTCTGGCATTCCTGCATAACTTCGGCCAGGGACACCGGTTCCTGGGAAAGCGGGACCTGCCTGGATTCGACCTTTGCAAGATCGAGGATTTCGTCAATAAGCTTTAACAGATGCCAGCCCGCCTGAAGAATCTGGATTATGCTTTCCTTTTGACCGGCTGTGGGCGGCGGGGAATCGGACTCCATCAACTGGGCGAAACCCAATATGGCGTTCAAGGGGCTTCGCAACTCATGGCTCATACTGGAAAGGAATTCGGATTTCGCCAGATTGGCCCTTTCCGCCACGGATTTGGTTCTTTCCAGCTCGACATTCTTTTCCTGCAGCATCTGATCCAAAAGTTTGCGCTCGGTAACGTCACGTGCGGCGGCGAACACGCCCTGCAGCCTCCTGTCCCTGTCGTACAAGGTTGTGGCGTTAAGGGACACAACGGTTTCCCTGCCGTCCCAATCGCGGGCGGTGAGCTCGTAGTCTGTAACCTTCTTTTCATTCAGCACAAGTTTGATGCCCGCCTCGGCCCGGTCAGGATCGGTGAAGTAGCTCTTGAACGGAGCGCCTATCAATTCGTCGCGGGTGCTGCCGGTGAGCGCCTCCATCTGCTTGTTGACGTCGGTGATGATGCCAAGCGGATCGGTGGTCATGAGCGCGTCGATGTTGGATTCGAACAGGGAGCGGGTATAGAACTGATGGTCCCGGAGGCGCTGGGCGAGCAGCTTCTGATCGGCCTCAACCTGCTTTCGGGCGGTGTTGTCGGTGCCGATAAGAAGGTAGCCTATGATTGCGTTATCCGCGTCCCGCAGGGCCGTAACCGATACGATGGCCGGAAACCGGCTGCCGTCTTTTCGGATGTAGGTCAGCTCGTAAATATCTTCTATTCCGCGTGACGCCTTGAACACCAGGGCCTCGAAGCCTGGGTTTATGGGCGTGGAAAGCTCTGCGCTCAGGGCCTTGGCGCGCGCGATGACTTCCAAGGGATCTGAAATGTCGGCAGGGGTGATCCTGTTCAGAACGTCCGCCGCGTCATAGCCCAGCATGCGTTCCGCGCCGACGTTGAATATCTGAATGACGCCCTTGGCGTCGGTGGCGATGCTGGAAAAATTGGCGCTGTTGAAAATGGCGCTCTGCAAGGCTCCGGCCTTTTGCAGCGCTTCTTCCGCCTGCTTTCGGGCCGTGTTGTCGGTGCCGATGAGAAGGTAGCCGATGATTGCGTTTTCCGCGTCCCGAAGGGCCGTCACCGACACGATGGCCGGGAAGCGGCTGCCGTCCTTGCGGATGTAGGTCAGCTCGTAAATATCTTCTATGCCGCGCGAGGCCTTGAACACCAGGGCCTCGAAGCCAGGGGTGATGGGCGTGGAGAGCTCGTCGCTCAAGGCCTTTGCGCGGGCGATGACTTCCTGGGGATCTGAAATGTCCGCCGGGGTGATCCTGTTAAGCACGTCGGCTGCTTCATAGCCCAACATGCGCTCAGCGCCGACGTTGAATATCTGAATTACGCCCTTTTCGTCTGTGGCTATGCTGGAAAAATTGGCGCTGTTGAAAATGGCGTCCTGCAAGGCCCCGGTTTTGAGTATGGCCTCCTGGCGGCGCACCTCGGTGATGCCCGGCGAAACAACTGCGGCGGGACTTTCTGCTGCTCGATTCCGTATCTTTCTGGCCATGGCGGCTCATTTCCTGCTTAGGGCGCTCTTTTTGTTCTTCTTCGGTATGGTCAAAGCCCCCAGTGCGGCTCACATCCGGGAAGCTAATTTTTGTCAAGAGCCTTTCGCACTGCGGCTGAGAGGTCTTTTAAGGTGAAAGGCTTCTGTATGAAATTCACCCCTTCTTCGATTATGCCCTGGTTTGCTATGATATCGGCGGTGTAGCCCGACATGAACATGCATCTTATATCGGGATAGAGGGACATCAGGTTTCTTGCCAGGTCCCGGCCATTCATTTCAGGCATCACAACGTCGGTGAGGACGAGGTGAATTTCTCCGGCATGTTCCCTGGCCAAACGGATGGCCTCGCCCGGAGTGCCAGCCTCGATCACCGAGTAGCCCTGATTTTTGAGCATCATGCTGGTGATTTTTAAGATGCCGGGTTCATCTTCCACTAAAAGTATCGTTTCTTGGCCGCGCTGCGCTGGTATTGACGGGACTTCCTTTTGCACCTGCGAGGCCTTGCCCGTGTACCGGGGAAGATAAATTCTGAAAATCGTTCCATGGCCCGGCTCGCTGTAGACGTTGATGAAGCCTTCGTTTTGCCGGATTATGCCGTAAACCGTGGCCAGGCCCAGGCCGGTGCCCTGGCCCACGTCCTTGGTGGTGAAAAAAGGCTCGAAAATGTGGAGCTTTGTTTCCTTATCCATGCCGCAGCCGTTGTCGCTTACGGTTAACATAACGAATTCGCCGCAAAGAAACCCTGCGTTTTGCGTGCAATAGGCCTCATCGAAATGAATTTTTCCCGTTTCTATGGTTACCCTGCCTATGCCGTTTATGGCGTCGCGGGCGTTGACGCACAGGTTGGCCAATATCTGGTCGATCTGCGACGGATCGATTTTCACCTGCCAAAGACTCGCTTGCGGCAGCCATGCGAGGTCTATGTTTTCTCCGATCAGCCGCCGGAGCATTTTGAGCGTACCCTCCACGGTCTCGTTGAGATCAAGCACCTTGGGGGCCACCGTCTGCTTGCGGGCAAAGGCGAGCAGCTGCCGGGTGAGGTCGGCGGAGCGTTCGGCGGCCTTGCGGATTTCAATAAGATCGGCAAAGAGGGGTTGCGTTGGGTCCACCTGCTCCATGGCCATTTCCGTGTGGCCAAGTATCACGCCCAGCATGTTGTTGAAATCGTGGGCCACCCCGCCGGCCAGCCGGCCCACCGATTCCATCTTCTGGGCCTGCTGGAACTGGCTTTCGAGTTTGGCCCTTTCCTCCCCGGCCCGCTTGTGTTCGGTGATATCGAGGCAATGGCCTATGTAGCCGATGAACTCGCCACGGCTGTCGTAGCGCGGGCAGCCGTCATCGAGCAGCCACCGGAATTCGCCGTCGCGCCGCCGCAGACGGTACTCCATGGAAAATTTTTCCCGCCGGTCAAACGCGCCGGTATAAATATCCAGGCATTTTTCAAGGTCATCGGGATGAACGCCTTCGGCCCACCCGTTTCCCATTTCCTGGTCAATGGTCCGCCCGGTGAAATCAAGCCATACGGTGTTGAAATAATTGCAGAGCTTATCCGTGCCAGCAGTCCAGACAAGAGCCTGGCCGGAATTGGCCAGGGTTCTGTAATTCTGCTCGTTTTCCCTTAATAATTCTTCAGCCTGCTTGCGTGTGGTTATGTCTCTCATAATGACGCGGCACAGGGTTTTCTCGCCCTCGGCCTGGCCGGCGGTGGACGCCAGATGCGACCAGAATGTCGATACGTCATTTTTCAGCAACCTAAGTATATATATATAACAAGCAGTTCGTGCATCGCCAGCCGGGCTTCTTCAGGCGACATGGCATCCACCGTTTCCGGCGATTGGGCCGCGTTTTTAAGGGCCATCTCTTCGGCCCGCCTGCGAAGAAGAACTGCGTCATCGGGGCTGCTGTCATTGCCTGTCATGGTTAATTTCCTTAATCCATCTATCCAAGATATCGAGTATGGTTCTTTGCCTGCCGGTTCCGTTTCATCCAACCGGGCCATTATCCTCTATCCAGCCTTGTTGATGCCGGTGATGTCGATTCCAGCGCCAGCAAGAAAGGTCTGTCCGGCAAGTTCCATCTTTACAAGGCTTATGACAAAAGGAATCGAACGTCCGTTTTTGGTCAACAGGGACGATGAAAAGGTATGCTGTCCGTTTTTCATTACAGCTTCCACAGCGTCAAGGACCGTTGCCTTGTCTTCGGGCATGTGCCATTCGAAAAGCGAGCGGCCTTTCATCTCTTCGGGGCTGAATCCCAAAAGGGCCGCATAATTACTGTTCCAACGGACAAGACGAAGCGCGGGGTGGGAGCAAAGAAAAAAAATGCCCGGAAGATGCGTCAGAAGTTTTTTGGAGAGCTGCTGCTCGCGCAACAATTCATCTTCGGCGTGCTTGCGTTTGGTGAAGTCCCGTATGACAAGGCGGCATACCGGTTCGCCGCCCTCGTCCCGCGCAAGGGCTGCGGAAAGATGCGCCCAGAACAGCACTCCGTCATTGTTGAACATACGAAGTTCGCAGGTTTGGGGGCTGCCTGTCTTGAAAAGCTCTTTGCGGTGAAGATAGTAGGCGTCCTGATCGTCCTTATAGACGAACCGGGTCAGGGGCTTTCTCACAAGGGCGACGCGGGTCATCCCCAGCATGGTGGCTGCGGTGAGGTTGGTTTCCAGTATCAGCCCTTTTTCGCTGACGGAAACATAACCCACCGGCGCAAGATCGTAGAGATCGAAATAGTGCATCCGGGCTGTGTCCAGTTTTTCCTGGGTGCGGCGCAGCTCGTCGTTCAGCATCTCTATCTCTATCTGATGAAGCCGCAGTTCGTGGATGGTCCGCCGGGCTTCTTCGAAAGACATGGCTTCAGACTTGTCCTCATCGGCCGCCGCTTTTTTCCGGGGAGTATTCCCGGCGCGCCGCCGCGTTTTGGATGCGGAATCGGTTTTTTCATCCTTGCCGGTCATGGTGGGCTTCCTTTATTTCAAAAATGCCGCATGGTCCGAAAAAGGCCCTTGCGTTAATGCTGATACCCCTATCGACCTTGAAAAACGTCAAACGTCTTCTTCGGCTTCGGCTTCGGCTTCGACTTCGACTTCGGAAACAATATCCCTCCAGATTCGCGGCAGCTCGAACCAGAAGGAGCTTCCTTTTCCAACCTCGCTTGCAAGGCCGATAATGCCGCCGTGGGCTTCTATGGCCAACCTGCAAAACGTGAGGCCAAGACCTGTGGAAGAGTCTCCGTCCTGTTTTCGCATTCCCAGCTGGAAGAACTTGTCGAATACCTTGCCACGATATTCCAGAGGGATACCGGGGCCGTTATCATTGACTGAAACGAGCAGGCCGCCTTCCACCGTGTTGTTGATGCCAATTTTGATGGCGCCCGACTCGTTGTCGGTGAACTTTATGGCGTTGCTTATGAGATTTTGAAGCACCCGCCGAATCAGGTTTTCGTCGCACTGGATGTCATCCATTTCAACGGGTGACGTTAAGGTGAGCTTGCGCTGGCCTATGATGGGCTGAACCATGCGGATTATTTCGCCAGCCAGAATCTTTAGATCAACTTTCGAAAACTCGAGCTTCATCTGCCCCGCCTCCAGCCTGCTTACGTCCAGGAGGGAGGAGACCATCGCCATAAGCGCATTGGCGGAGTTCAAGGCTTCGCTCATGTAAAGGGCGGCATCGGGCGGCAAAAGCTCCGACATGGACATCTCCAGGTTGCCGATGACGACCGTCAGGGGCGAGCGCATGTCGTGGACGATCATGTGCACCAGATTGTCCCGAAGGCTTTCAAGGTCTCTTAGTTTGTCGTAGGCCTCATGCAGTTCGCGTCTTTTGCGGTTAAGTTCCAGGTGAGACTTCACGCGGGCGTGAACCTCCTCGAAATGGATGGGCTTGGTGACGTAATCCGCGCATCCCATGGAAAAGGCCTTGACCTTGTCGCTGGTTTCAATCATGGCGCTTATGAAGATGACCGGTATCTCCCGAAGCGCCGGATCGGCCTTAAGTTGCCGGCAGACATCGAAGCCGTTCATCTCCGGCATTTCCGCGTCGAGCAAAATGAGATCGGGCGGGCTGTTTGACGCAGCTTCCAATGCCACGGAGCCGCGGGTAAAGGTAACAACGCTGTAGCCTTGCGACTGAAGCATTTTTTCCATAAGCTTCAGATTGGCCGGATTGTCATCCACCACCATTATGGCTGCTTGGCTCAAGCTCATCGGAAGATACTCCTTGTCTTTGAATAGTCGGTAAAAGCTGGTAAGGCGCATGAAAACAAGGTTCAGTCTGCTGCGCCGTCATTTGATAAATAGTCATGTTTTTCAGGAGCATCGCCCATTGTCCCCGCCGGGCGCTCCGTTGTGGCAATGGCGTACATCAGCCCTGCTTCATTAAGAAGAGCCGTGGATGTCATCCAAACTTCCAGCACGGAGCCATCCCTGGCGACCCTCTGGGTTCGGTAAGGCGTCAGTATTTCTGATCTGCTTAACTGCTGCGTCTTTGACAGGGCTTCTTCGCGCATATTTTTCGGAATAATCTCGCCGATGTTCATTAGAAGGGCTTCGGCTTCACTGAAGCCGTATATCCTTTGCGCCGCAGGATTCCAGGCCAGGATGCGGCCGTCCATATCCTGGACCGTCATGGCGTCCTGGGAATCGCGCGCCGCCACAGCCAAACGGGCTATGGCATTGGCCTTTGCCAGCTCCTCGCGGGTCTTCTGCATCTCGGTGATGTCGAAAAAGGTGATTACCGCGCCCTCTATCACGTTTTCCAGGGTGCGGTAGGGCATGATGCGCATGGAGTACCATTTGCCATCGGTGGTCTTTACTTCCACCTCTTTGGGAACCAGGGAATCCAGAACCGCCTGGGCGTCGGCCACAAGGCTGTCATACCCCAAAAGGTTCGAGACAATGTGGCCCACGGGCCTGCCTACGTCGCTCAAGATAAGGTTTATGATCCGGGTCGCGGCGGGTGTGAAGCGCAGGATTCGAAGTGCGTGGTCGATAAATACGGTGGCTATGCTGGTTCCGGCCAGAAGGTTGTTCATGTCGTTGTTGGCCCGGGACAGGTCCGCCACCTTGGTCTGCAGTTCGGAGTTGACCGTGGCCAGCTCCTCGTTCACCGACTGCAGTTCCTCCTTGGATGTCTCAAGCTCCTCGTTGGTGGATTGCAGTTCCTCGTTCACGGACTGCATTTCCTCGTTTGAGGATTTCAGCTCTTCGTTGGTGGTCTCCAGTTCCTCGTTGGCGGCCTGCAGGTACTCTTCCTTGGCCCTCAGCTCCTGCATGAGAGATGCGATGTGCCGGTCGGTGTCCGATGCCTCGCTATTGCCCGCCGATGCCTGACAAACGCCCGACGCGTCCGGCGTCGGTGGCGCCTCCTCAAGAATGACAAGGTACAACGGGGCCTCGGAACTGACTGCGGGGCCTGCCTCAACCGGTCGGATTGTAAGGTTTACTATGGTGAAATCGCCGTTGGTTTTGACCTTGAGGCCACTAACCCGAACGATCTCCTTTGTTCCGGCGGCCTTGTGCAGGGCCGTGGAAAGATCGCGCCGCAAGCCTTCCCTGGCCATCTTGAGGATGTTGTTGATGCCGGTCTCCCCGGGGGCAGGTTCAAGATACAAACCCGTGCGGCCATGAAGGTAAAGAATGTCGCCCTGGCTGTTCACTAGCGCGCCGGCAGGAGCCACCTGCTTTAAAAGCGCCTGCTCGGTAAGCTCCCGCAAGGGCATTTTTACCGGAAAGGCGGACTTTGCCGGAATTTTATGATGCGCCCCGTCCCGCGCTGCGGCCGGCGGAAGAAAGCGGCCAAGGGCTGCGCGCTGGGCCCCGTGAAAGTCGTCCTTGCGCTGATAAAGCTTTGCCTTCCGGTCAATCGTTGAAAAAAGATCTGCGTACTCACCCACGGTTTCCGAGGTGCCCAAGAAAAGATACCCGCTACGGTTCAAGGCATAATGGTAAACGGGTATTACCTTCTTCTGCAAATCACCGCCCATATAGATGAGCAAATTGCGGCAACTGATCAGGTCGAGCTTGGAAAATGGCGGGTCCTTGATAACGTCGTGCTCGGAAAAGACAAGCATGTCGCGGATGTTTTTGTGAATGCGGTAGGCGCTGCCACCGGACTCCACCGTAAAAAAGCGGGCAAGCCTCTCCGGCGTTATGTCTGCGGCGATGCTTGCCGGATAAAGTCCGGGCCGGGCCGTGGCTATGGCCTGGCTGTCAATGTCCGTGGCAAACACCTGCACCTTGTATGCAAGTTTCACATCCTCCATCCGCTCCTTCAAAAGGATTGCGATGGAATAGGCCTCCTCGCCGGTGGAGCATCCGGGCGACCACACCCGGATCACGCCGTCTGCTGATTTGCCTTCAAAAAGCCTTGGGATGACCTGTTCCTCTAATGCTTTGAAGGCTTCGGGATCGCGGAAAAAACTGGTGACTCCTATAAGAAGGTCCCGGAAAAGCGCCTCGACCTCGGCTGGCGTCTGCTGCAGGTATTTGACGTACCCGTCGATGTTTTCGATCTGATGCACCGCCATGCGCCTTTCTATCCGGCGATTGATGGTGCTGGGCTTGTAGAGGGAAAAATCGTGGCCGGTCTGGGCCCGCAGCAGGATGAAGATTCTTTTCAGCGCGTTATGGCTCTTGGGCTCCGGCAGGGACGCCGCACGGGGGGGATGGCTGAAGGCGTGAGCCGAGTAGGCCACGAGTTGGGACGGCATCTCGGCTGGCGGAAGCACGTAGTCCACAAGGCCCGTGGCGATGGCGCTCCGAGGCATTCCGTCGTATTCGGTGGATTCGGGATTCTGGGCCATCACCATGCCGCCCTCGCCCTTGATGGCCCGGACGCCCTGGGTGCCGTCGCTGCCGGTGCCGGAAAGCACTATGCAGATTGCCCGCTCGCGCTGGTCCTGGGCAAGGGAGCGAAAGAAGAAGTCTATGGGCAGGCGCTGGCCCCTAGGGGCCGAAGGCTCCATAAGCTCTAGCGCGCCGTTCAGAAACGCCATGTCCCGGTTGGGCGGAATTATGTAGGCGCAGTTGGGGTTCACCTTCATGCCGTCCTCGACCTCGAAGACCTGCATCCGGGTGTAGCGTCTTATAAGCTCGGTCAGGATGCTCTTGTGATCCGGGGCCAGGTGCTGCACCAGCACAAAGGCCATGCCCGGATCGGTGTCAACGGGCATGGCTGAAAAAAAGGCTTCAAAGGCCGCAAGCCCGCCTGCGGACGCGCCGATTCCCACTATGGGAAATCCCCCGGATTCCTTTGCTTCGGCCTCTTTGGATTCCGTTGGCGCGGAAGCGGGAATTTCATCGGGTTTTGATTTTTTGCCTTTTTTGGGCTTGGCCATGAAAGCCTCCTGTAAAATAAACCGGAAATATTCGGACAGCCTCCGGGTTTGGGAGGCAAATCAGGTTTGTTGAGCCGTTTTCAAATGGAGTAATTTGCAGGCATTGTTTATGATGTAACAAAAAATACCTGCAAATAGACGATGCGCGGCTAAAGAAACTGACAAGAAAGGCATATTGCGCCATGTCATGCACAGAGATGGCGATAGCGTAAAATAATCGCCAGTCTGGCTGCATTTGTCGGCAGATGACCTCAACATGGTTGTTGTTCCTTAATTTACCACATTCAGGGGAGCAAAGCAATCGCCCTGAGTTATCGTGTTAGATGTGTTGCTCATTCAATCAACGCGAAGACTTTCCTCAGTCGCTGGTCCGCCTCATCTGCAATGGAAGCGATCGCAACATTATCCACCATCATGAACATCGCCCGTGGGTCTGCCATCGAAACCAATACACCTCCCTTGGGCGCTTCCTGCACTACGACGTTGCAGGGAAGGAGCAAGCCGATATGAGGCTCAAACTCAAGCGCCCGATGCGCAAGGTCCGGGTTGCAGGCTCCCAGGATCACGTAGCGGCGGAAGTCGACCCCCATCTTTTTTTTGAGAGTTTCCTTGATGTTTATTTCGGCAAGGACGCCGAAGCCCTCGCTTTTAAGCGCGGCTGTGACTTTTTCGATCGCTTGCTCGAAAGTGGTCCCAACCAGGCTCTTCTCGAATCCGTAGCGCATCTTTCTCATTTTTCCGCTCTCATTCAGTCTTTGAGATCCTCAAGCATTCGCCGGTATGTCTCCTGATCGACTTCGCCGCCGGCGTATCGGCGTTTCAGGATATCAACAGGTGTTTCGTTCGGGCGCCCGACCTGCTTTCGCGCCGATCTGAGCAGCATCCAGACGGCCACCGCAATCAAGGCCACCACCAGTATCAACAGTATAGGCATCCAGCCTGTGCCGCCCATCCAGCCCATGTGATCGTATCCGTTCCACCTGTACATGGCCGTTTCTCCTTTTTGAGATCAATTGCGTCATTTGCCTGACCACAAAGAATCATGTGTTTTAGCCGTTCCCGGCGATCGCTGACGGCACCCTTACCTCGGCCCGGTGTTCCCTGTGATCGTCAACAAGGGGGATGGTCAACTCGAGTTGCATCACGCCATCCAGGCTCAC
This sequence comes from Deltaproteobacteria bacterium, assembly GCA_016235345.1. Lineage (NCBI taxonomy): Bacteria > Pseudomonadati > Myxococcota > Myxococcia > Deltaproteobacteria bacterium. Next base: position 161,032 of record JACRLG010000001.1, read on the forward strand.
GCTCATTTCGCCATTTCCCGGGGGCGTCTGAAAAACCTCGATGTGATAGACCGTCTCCCGATAGCGGTAATGCACCTTAAACCCCTCCCAATCCGCCGGAAGGCAGGGCGTAAAGCTCAATTTGTCCACTTCAAGTTTCAGCCCCAGAAGCGATTCCAGAATCAGCCGGTACATCCAGGCGGCGGAACCGGTGTACCATGACCAGCCGCCGCAGCCTGTGTGGGGCGGCACCGCATAGACATCGGCTGCCGCAACATAAGGCTCAACCTTGTAGGTGGCGGTTTCCTCTGCGGTTTTCGCGTGGTTTACCGGATTTATCATTCCGAATATTTCCCAGGCCCTCTTGTTGTCTTTAAGGCGGGCAAAAGCCATTGCCGCCCAGATGGCCGCATGGGTGTACTGTCCGCCGTTTTCACGCACTCCCGGAACGTAGCCTTTTATGTAGCCCGGATTTAAGGCCGACTTGTCGAATGGCGGATCAAGAAGCTGTACAAGCCCGTGCTCGCGGCGGACAAGGCGCTTGTCCACGGCCTCCATGGCCATGCGGGACCGCAGAATGTCCCCGGCCCCCGAAAGAACCGACCAGCTTTGGGCAATGGAATCAATACGGCATTCGAGGTTCAGTTTTGATCCAAGGGGTGAGCCGTCGTCGAAATAGGCCCTGCGGTACCATTCGCCGTCCCATCCGTTTGCGGCGATGTTGCGCTTGAGCAACTCGGCTTCGCTCGCGCAGCGCCCGGCAAAAGCATGATCGGCGCGCATATCGGCGATACCGGAAAATTCACCCAGAACGTGGTGCAGAAAAAATCCAAGCCACACGCTTTCGCCTTTTCCGTGTTCGCCCACAAGGTTCATGCCGTCGTTCCAGTCGCCGGAACCGATGAGCGGCAAACCGTGCAGGCCGAATTTAAGGCCGTAAACTATGGCCCGGACACAGTGTTCGTATAGGCTCGCCGATTCTTCGGAATGTCCCGGCAGATCGTAATAGGAGTCTTCGTCCGCGTTTAAAAGGCGTCCCTGAATGAAGTGTACGGATTTCTCCAGAACACCGGTGTCGCCGGTGGCCCTTACGTAACGACAGACCGCGAGCGGCAGCCAGAGATAATCGTCCGAACAGTGGGTGCGCACTCCCCTTCCCGTTGGAGGATGCCACCAGTGCTCCACGTCGCCCTCGGTAAATTGGCGGGACGCGCACAAGAGAAGATGCTCGCGCACCAGATGGGGCCTTGCGTGTATAAGAGCCATTACGTCCTGCAACTGATCGCGGAAACCGAAAGCGCCGCCCGATTGGTAGGATGCGCTTCGCGCCCAGAGGCGGCACGAAATTGTCTGGTACAAAAGCCAGCCGTTGGCCAGCACGTTAAGGGCCTGATCGGGAGTTTCAACATTTACTGCGCCCAGGGTATGGGTCCAGTGCTGCCACACCGTTTCCAGGGCGTCGCTGGAGGCGGTTGTTCCCCTAAAGCGGCTTATCAGATTTCTTGCGTCTTCGGCGTCCCGCCCGAGGCCGAGCCTGAAAACGACCTCGACCCCAACCCTGCCTGAAAGGCGGGTGCGCTTCATGGCGGCGGGAGCGCCCAGCGTTCCGTTGCGTCCCAAAAATTCAGCCCTATCGCCGCTTACGGTGCGAGCCATATCGTCCACGTGAAAAAACGCGGTCAGATCGCGGAACTCGGTATTGTACGGGTTTCTCGCAAAGATCGCCCCGCTTGCCGGGTCAATTTCAGTGACTACGTGCATGGAAGATTTCGACCTAAGATCGCCAAGCACCCATTCCGCGTACCCGGTGGCGGAAATCCGGCGGGGCCGGTCCGACTCGTTGCGCACTTTGAGGACCGTGAACTTTATTGCTGCGTCCATGGCCACATAAACCCACATCTCGGAACGAATGCCGCGCTCGGTGTGCTCGAAAACGCTGTAGCCGAATCCGTGCCGGGTCACGTAAGGAGTTGCCCCCATAGAGGGCAAGGGAGCCGGCGACCAGAAGTGGCCGCGCTCTTCATCACGCAGGTAAAAGGCCTCTCCCCTCGAATCGCCCACAGAATCGTTGGACCAGGGAGTGAGCCGAAACTCGTGGGCGTTTTCGCCGAATGTGCAGGCAAGGCCGCTTTCGGAGATTACGGAACCGAACATGGGGTTGGCCAGCACGTTCACCCATGGAGCCGGGGTAAGCTGTCCCCTGGCTGTTGTGATGACATACTCCCGCCCGTCCTGGGTGAATCCGCCAAGCCCGTTGTAAAACATGAGGTCGGGGCGCGGCAGCGGGGCTACCGGTATCTGCTCAGCGCGGTGGGTTCGGGTGGGGGCGAGCAGGGGCGCGAGAGCTTCGGGCAGGCTGCGTCCGCCGATCTGGTCCGCCAGCGTCCCCCGGCTGTCTGATATTATGACCCGCGCCACCGACTGGATCAGGATTCGGTCTTCCTCCGATATCTGGTCCACGGGTTTTATGAAAATGCCTCCTGGGCGGTCGGTCACGCTGGTTTCGTTGCCTGCCGCAATAAGCCCCATGATCTGGTCGTGAAGCAGCTGCCTGTAACCGGCCTGATCCTCGTTCCAGATCATGAGGTCCACCGCAAGGCCCTTAAGACGCCAGTATGCGTGGGCCTGAACAAGCTGGCGGGCCAGATCGAGATTGGCCGGGTATTCGATTTTTAAGAGCACGATGGGCAAATCGCCGGAAATGGCGTAGCCCCAAAGGCCCGATTGCCCACGGCGGTTCTTTATTAGAATTCTCGGATCGGCCCGAAGTGACGCGTTGGCGTAGATTATCGAACCGGCAAGTCGTCCGTAAAGCTGGGCATCGGCTTCTGAGGCGTTTATCTGGCGAAGGAGCACCTGGCTGTGGGTCCATGTCAGATCAAAGACGCGGTCCGCAAGACGCCGGTCCTGGTATTTCTCCACCAGGCTCAAAGCCGCCTCACGGGTTTCACCCACGCCCGTGACCATATTTATGGTGGCCGATTCCTCAGGCTCTAAGGTTATCCGGTAGCGGATGGCCACAATGGGGTCCAGGACCGGGCCTTGGCTGCCCGAAAGCCCCCCCTGATAAAAGCCGGGCCCGCCGCTCATGGCCTTTGGATTGGCGACGGTGTTTCCCCGGCCAATAAACTGCGTCCGGTCTGTTTCGTATGATACATCCCCAACCTTCGACCCGTGCACGGCCATAAGGTGGAACATAAAAGGAGACTTTTCGTCTTGCGAGCGTGGCCTGCGGGAGCAGAGTATCGCATGTTGCCGGTTGATTATTTCCGTTTCCACGAACAAATTGCTGAACGCGGGATGCAGTTCATCTGCGGCGTGAGGGGCGAGAACCACTTCAGCGTAACTGGTGACATCTATTGTGCGTCGTGTGCGGGCGCGATTTATGATGCTGACGCGGCGCAGCTCCATGTCAACTTCGGGGGAAACGGCGATTTCGGTATGCGTGTCGTAATCGTGGCTGCGGTTTCTGAATTCGGCGCGGCCTTCCGAGAAAATCGCCTCGAAATTGTCCGATTGGCCCAACGTTGGCTGATACGCAGTTGACCAGTAATCTCCGGTTGTAACGTCACGGAGATAGCAGAACGATCCCCAGTTGTCGCAGGTGCGGTCTTCGCGCCAGCGGGTGACGTCCAAATCCTTGAACCGGCTGTAACCGCCCCCGGCATTGGTGACCATAACGTGGTACCGCCCGTTTGAGAGCAACTGCACTTCCGGGTTTAACGTATCGGGATTTTTGAAAATGCGGATGGGCGTCTCAGGAGACCTGGAAGCGGTATGGTGCTCGGCAAGCCTTGTGGTATGAGCGTAAAACGCGCTCGCCTTGGGGATTCGCTCCTGAAGCAGCAGCATTGCTGACCTGAATATGGGATTGGACTCGAACCTTTTCTGCATAGGGCGGTTCAAAAGAAGATGCGACAGGGACAAAAGGCTCATTCCCTGGTGATGGGCCATGAAGGAGCGGACCACGTCGCTGGTTTTTCCGCGCGGCAGGCGGGAGGGTGTGTAGTCTATGGCTTCAAAGAAGCCGTAACGGGTTTCATAGCCTTCGGCGGAGAGCCGTTCAAGGTTCATGCAGGCCTGGACGGGAGCAACCATAAGAGCCAGCGCCGAGGCGTAGGGAGCAATAACCAGGTCCTCGGCAAGCCCGCGTTTCAGCCCCAGGCCGGGTACTCCGAAAGCCCGGTACTGGTAGTTCTGATTGACGTCAATGGCGTTGTAGCCGCATTCCGAAACGCCCCAGGGCACATCGCGCTTTTTTCCGTAGGCTATCTGCCAGGCCACAGCCGCCTTGCAGGTCTGATCCAGCAAGGTGTGCTCAAAGGTGGGCATAACCAGAAGCGGCATGAGGTATTCGAACATGGAGCCGCTCCACGAAAGAAGAATCGGCTCTCCGGCGGCGGTTGTGAGCAGACGCCCCAGGGCGAACCAGCTTTCCTGGGGCAGCTGTCCCTGGGCAATGGCCACGAAACTGGCAAATCTCGCCTCCGATGCCAGAAGATCGTAAAAGCTGGCGTCACGCCTGTATTCGCCCGCGTTGTAGCCGATGGCCAGCAGATGGCGGGTTTCGTCATACAAAAAGCCGTATTCCATTTGGGCCAGTGTCTCGCATTGAAAGGCGAGCCCTTTGATGGCCTCGATCCTTGTTGCGGCGTTCCGGCAGGCTGTTGTTATGAAAAGTTCGAGTTTATCCAGCCATTCTTTTTCGCTGGGCGTGGCGGCCAGGCTCTGCCTGCCCGCGAGTTTGGGCGCAAGCCTTTCCATAAGGGTGGATAGCCCCCCCAGCGTGGGTATTTCATCAAGCTCTGAAAGGTCTTTCATGCCGTGCCTGGAAGACAGAAGCTCTATCCAGGGAGCCAGGTCGCTCAACTCGGAAAACGCGTCCCGGCATTGACCGGCAAAGGCGCGGGTCCACCACCTCAATTGGCTTTCCGGGTCGGCATCAAAAGTTTCCACTTCGGCTGAGGCCTTTTGGGCTGCCATATTCAGCCGGTTAAGGCAGAGCCATGCGGATTTCAGCGTTAAAGGCGGGTAAAGGATGGCTGCGTTAAGATCATGCGCAAGGCCTGCGAACATCGCCGGGGCGAAGGCTTTTATCGGGGTTTTCGCCTTGGCGTCCGATGCGGCGTCCATTATGATTTTTAAGGTGTCGAAAAGGCCCTCGAAGAATCGTTCCCCCAGGATGCTGTTATCGATAAGCGCCAGAAGGCCCGGCTTCAGCGTTAAAAGGTGGCCTGCCAGATTTCCGCTGTCCACCGATGAAATGTAGAGCGGCTGCATGGGCTTTAAGGTGCGCGTATCGTACCAGTTGTAGAAATGTCCCTGGTATCGTTCCAGGGATTCCATGGTTTTAAACGTCCTGCCTGTAAGTTCGAGCAGTTTTCCCGCCGAAATATATCCGAAATCGAAGGCGGACAAGTTGGCCAAGAGAGCCAGGCCGATATTGGTGGGCGATGTGCGGTGGGCAATGACGGCAATGGGATGCTCCTGATAATTGTCAGGGGGCAGCCAATTATCAGAAGGACCGGTGAAGGTCTCGAAGAATGCCCAGATTTTTCGGGACAGCTTGCGCAAAAAGACGGTCTGATCCTCCGAGAGCCTTTCCTTTTTTCGGGCCAGCGGCAGGCTGATCCACCAGGCGATTACGGGGGAGGCGAACCACAGGCCCAGTATGGGCAAGGCATAGGCCAAAGCCGCCGGATGAAATCGGATAATCGAAATTACTGCGGCAATTGCCGCAGCCGGGCCGATCCACATGGCTCTAAGCGAAAAGACGAGGTCAGTGCGACTTCTTGCACCCGACCCGCTTGCCGGATTCCATAAGAGCAGCTTTTTATGGGAGAAAAGCATCCGCCAGGAGGAGCGGATCATTGCGTCCAGGCTGAAAAATGCCTCGTATGGAAGGCATACGATGGTGAACAGATCAATCACCAGATGTCTTCGGGCCGAACTTACAGCGGCGGCAAGGTGCTGACCCAAAGTAACGTCAAAAGGCTTATTTAGGATATGGAGGAATGATGCGATCAGGGAAGGAATAAGGATTGCGCCCATAACCGCAAGGGTCCAGAACCAGGCCGACGGAGACAGCAGCCAGCCGGAAAGCAAAAGAAGCGTAAACGCGGCGGCTGTAAGGCTGCGGCGCAGGTTGTCGAAAATTTTCCATTGGGAGAGCTTCGAGACGGGATTTTTCCTCAGGCGTCCGTCAGGCCCGAAAACCCGCGACCGGAGCCAACGCGCAATCTGCCAGTCGCCGCGTATCCAGCGATGCCTTCGCGCCACATCCTCGCTGTAAGTGGAAGGGTATGCCTCGTACAGCTCAACGTCGCTCAGAAGGCCCGACCGGGCGTAACAGCCTTCCAGAAGATCGTGGCTCAAAAGCAGGTTTTCGGGGAAACTGTCGCCGCAGGCCTTTTCCACCGCGTCAACATCATAAATGCCCTTGCCGATATAAGAGCCTTCGTGAAAAAGGTCCTGGTAAACATCGGAAACTGCCCTCGTATAAGGATCAATGCCCACCTCGCTTACGCACATGCGGGCATAGCGCGACCGGTTGGCGCCGGAAAGGCTGGCCGCAATTCGCGGCTGAAGAATGCCGTATCCCGAAACGACCCGTTGCCGGGCCTCGTCGTAGCAGGCGCAATTTAGCGGGTGCGCCATGGCTCCCACGAACCGCCACGCCGAATCGCGGGCCAGTTCCGTATCTGTATCCAGGCTTATCACGTACTTCACGCCCGGAAGTACCGATTTTTCACCCACGAGAAGCGAGAAGCGGTCGCCCGGCTCACCCCGCAGAAGCCTGTTCAAATCCGCAAGCTTTCCGCGCTTGCGCTCGTAACCCATCCATATCCGCTCCAGCGGATTCCATTTGCGCGGGCGATGAAACAGGAAGAAGGTGTCGCCCTCCGCTCCCCGGTACTTTTCGTTCAAGTTCTCAATTTTTTGCTGGCATAACCGTAAAAGCGCATCGTCCTGCGGCATTGCCTGTTCTTTGGCGTCGTTAAAATCGGTGAGCAGGCCGAAATGAAGATGGCTGTCCCGGTTTCCCAGAAACCGGACTTCCAGAGCCTCGATCAGATCCTCGATGTTTTGCTCGCCCGTTATCATGGTGGGGATCACAACCAGGGTACGCAGAACCTGCGGAATCCCCTTGGAAAAATCCATGCGCGGCAGAGGTCGCGGGCTGGCCAGCAGGGTCGCAAGCCAGTTGACCAGGCATGAGGCCAGATGCGATGCGCAAACAAGCGACAAAATCCCTATCAGCCCCAGGGGCCAGGCCCGCAACCCGTCGGCCCAGGCCCTGGCCGTCAGGCCCCCGGCTAACATCACCGTAAGAATCACGATTCCGCCGCCATAAAGCAGAAAGGGAATCCGGCGGCCAAGCCTGGCCAGAATTTCCACGGGGGACAGGTGTACGTCCGCCATTCGTTCGAGCCTTGGGAGTCCCTCATCCACAAGATAATATCCGACGTGGGCCTCGCGGTGGCCGCCGCCTTTCCGGGAAGCTCCGTCATGGGATAGTGAAATGGCCTTGCGCGCCACATCGATCTCGGATAACGGGCTGGCCTTTGCGGCCTTTTCCACCGCGTGGCGGTAGCTGTCGCGGGTGGCAAAATCCATTTTGCCGTAAACGTCTCCAGGGTCTTCACCCAGCACCAGATCCACTATGCTCATTTTCTCGACGAATTCACGCCAGTCCATGGCGCCCAGAAAACGAAGGCTGCCGATGCTGTTTCCGATGGAGACCTGATCGGCGGCCTGCTGCTGGAACTCCAGGCGCACCGACTGTTCGATGGAAAGGCCGGATTCTGAAAGCTGCTGTTCAAGCCAGGTAAGCGGAAGCGCCAGGGACGGCCCCTGGCCCTGCAGGCGGCGGGTAAGCTCCGCGACAAAGGAGCCCGACGTGGGTGGGGTGGACCGGGCCATGTCGGCGATCATCAGAATAAGGCTTTTGGGATCGGAGGCGGCGATCTCCGTCATCCGGTCGGCCCATTGCCCGGCGCTGTTTCGACCGACCCTGTCGGCGGCTATCCGGGCGGCCACGCGCCTTAAATTTTCAATCAAGGCCAGGCGCAGCATTATGGGAATGGCCCAAAGCTCGCCCAATTTCAGGGGGGTCACCGACTGGTAGGATGCCGTAAAGCTGCCGAGATTTTCAGGGTCCACCCGTCCATCGCCGTGTGAGATCGTTTCCAGCGCGATGTCATAAACCCTGGGAAGCCCTGCGGACGGACCATCAAGCAAATGAGGCAGCTCGCGGCTGTAGCGCTTCGGCAGGTGCCGTCTGGCCGTTCGGATTTGTTCCTCGATCAGATAGAAATTGTCCAGCAACCATTCACCGGCAGGCGTAATCCTGCGATCCGCCTTTACATCATCCGTTAGCAGGCCAAGAACTTCCAGCAAAAGGGCTTCGTTTTCCGCAAGCCGCCCCAAAAGGCGGTTTCGGGTGCGTCCGGGCTTTACCCTGTGCGAACCGGCAAGAATTTTGCCGTGCTGCTCCATCTGATAGGAACTGAAAAGTTCCGACCGGAGAGGCAGTTCGTCGTTGTCATACTTCCGGAAATTGCCGCCCCCGTCAGGGTGCGCCAAGACGCGGGAAATGACTTCGCGAACGGTATTGATGCCGACCTCCATTTTTAAATCTTTCGGGTCAAAAATTCTTTTTTGCTGACTTCGCAGGTCACATAAAGACCAGGCCGCCATAATTTGCGGGCCCTGTAAAAAACAAGGCGACCTTTAAATCAAAAAGCACCCGATACACACCATGGGCCATATTTATGCCAAAAAGGCTGTTGCCTGCCCTTTTACCAGCTTCGGTTAAAGCAGATGCCCAAACATGAACTGTCCGCCAGGGGCTTGATATCCCAACCTTTATAGGGCCTTGTGAACAGATACCCGCTTGCGATTCCCATGGCAGCTCCGGCTATGACGTCAATTGGGTGATGTTTATCCGCCTCAACCCGGCTGTAGGCCACGAAGCCTGCCAGGGCGTAGGCAGGCAGGCCATACTCCCAACCATAACGCTTGCGCATGAACTCGGCGGTGGTAAAGGAAAAGGCGGCGTGGCCGGATGGAAACGACCGGTCATCTCCATTGGGACGGGTCGTTTCGACGGTGGATTGAAGGACCCAAGCCGTTCCCATCGAAAGCGCCGCCGCTTCGCCAAATTCCAGGGCGCCCTGGCCGTCCTTCAGGCCGATGACAAGCCCGACTGCTGCCACAGGCAGTGCGATCAGCAACACATCCCCCGCCAGCTCGATACTGTCCTTGGCTTTAACGTCGGCAGCAGCCGCAAGGCTTGCCAGCGTTACAAGAATCGAAATGGCGATATAATAAATTCGAGGTTTCATTGGCTCTCCATTCGGCGAATCAGCCCGTTCCAATCAGAGGCATAAGAAGTTAACTTCACTCCACAACCCCGAACCCCTCCTTGCCAAGCAGGGTATAGACAAGGCTTAAGGTTCCGGTTGTCTGGTGCGCGTCGGTCCGGTCGGGGTAATAGGCGTCCCGGCTGGATGCTATGTACTGAATTCCGGCGGCGTGCCTTCCGTAAACGCGGACTGTGAGCCCGGAGTTCCAGCGCACAATGTTTTCCCTTCCGGGCTCGGTGCCGCCAAGGTCGCTTATGTAATAGGCGCGGCCTGTGGCGTCCAGCATGGCCCGGTCGCCCAGGATGAGCCTAAGCGCAACCAGCCCCTGGGGGGCCACGCCATAATGGTAGTTGCGCTCGCCCGCCCCGGCGATGGTGCCCGCAGCGCCGTAGCCGACGCCGCCCAGGACCGAGCCCTGGAGCGTCAGCGATTGTGCGGGCCGCCACCGGAAGGTGGTTCCCAGGGAAAAGGCCGTGCTTGATACCCGGAAGATTTCCGGCGATATGTAGTCATAGCCGCCGTAAAGCCCCCAAATCCCTTTATAGGAGTCACCGGCTTCGTATTTTCTTCCCGCCAGGAGGCCGCGAACCATGACGTTTTCCACGGGGTTGTCGGTATTGCCGGAGGCCGTGACCTCAAAATGGAAGTAATCGAAGGGGCGCTTGTATTCGTATCCGGGCTTTCCCGGAAGTCCGTAGGCCATGGAAAAGTCCAGGGTGGCGTCCGTTCTTTCAACAGGGATCGATCCGTTCTGATCAAAAAAGCGGCCCAGGCTCGCGCCTAAACGCAGGCGCCATAAGGTGGCCGGATTGCGGCTTGCAAAGACGGGTTTGAAGCGATCACCGAACATGAGGCGGTTGAAACCCAAGGGAGGAGAAATGCCTGCGGCGAAAAACTCGCGCCAGACACTTGGCTTTTCTCCTTCGAGCAAATGGCTGGCCATGCGATGGAGCGGCTCTCCGAAAAAACTTCCTGCAATGCCGGAAGCGATCTGGTCATTGAAGGAGGGCGACGTGGTCTCGCCCCCGGTTTCCCAGAGGAAACTGCCCACGAAGGTATAAGCGGCTGATTCCCAATAGCCAAGGCCAGCCGATCGGGCCAAATTGTGGTAAACGGCCCCCTGGTAAGGATGCATGAACTGGTTCGTGGAAAAGTCGTCCAGGTCGAACCCCCAGGGGCCTTCCGCAACATGCTCCGTAAAGTTCGAAAAGCTGGTGTCGTAGACTTTTTTCCCGTTTTCCTCATCATCGGGGCTGATTATTCTGGCGCAACCGTTCAAAAGGAGGATGAAGCCGGGTATTTCAAGGGCCGGGATAATGTAGCTTTTGCCGCCGCCTGCGACATCTCTGCCCGCAACGGAGGAATCTGCCATCAGGCCGGGGGAAACATTTGCGGATGATTCCGCAGGCAGGGCCATGACAGGCGTGCCGCTTTCAAATGAGTCCGCCAAAGACGGGAAAAACGGAACGAGGCAGGCAAGAACCAGGAGGAGGAAAAAGCGGAAAGCCTTTCCCGACTTTGCATATATGTTTTTTGTCAGGATCATGGCTTGTGTCATCCTTTTAAAGTCTTAATGGCGGAGGTCTGCAGGTTGCAGGCATGAATTATTTCGCCTCGTTATAAAAATTTTTCGCGGCCAAGGTTGTTGAAAACCCCTTAAATCAGGGGAAATTGTATGGTTGGACCACGCCAAAGGCTCGGCCCAACATCCTGATAAACCAAGTACTTTGTTGGGTCGCGCTGCGTTTGGACCAACCTGTGCGAGGTTTTGCAATTACCCTGGCCAAAAATCAGTTTCAGCAAAGCGGTTTTTCCTTGGAGCGCGGGCGGGCCGCGATACGAAAACGGCCCGCCCGGTTTTGAAGAAAAACGCCTATCCTGCGTACCCGCTTTTTTCCAGGTCCGACAGAACGCGCTCGATCTGGTTCGGGGTTTCCGAGCCCAGGGTCTTCATGCTGGCGTTGTCAAGCTCGACGGCAAGGCCGGTTTGCTCATGGATGATCCGTTCAAGGGCCTCGTCGCTCATGTTCTTCGGGTCGGCCATGACCACGGCGATCTTGTCATTGTCCAGGGACGAACGCCCGCCCGGCAGGTAAATGGTGCCGGAGCTGAAGTCCACGGCAAAGGCGATGATGCCGGGAACAACGAACAGTATCAGGCATACTCCGTCCATTATCGCCACGGCGGGGTCAACCCGCCCTCTCGTCTGCCCACGGCGCTCGGGGTAGACAAAATACCCGCATGCCGCCGTCTGCAGCAGGAAGAACGCCACTACCAACAGACAGATGACTCTTTTCCAGCTTCTTGTTTTACACATGGGAAAGACTCCTTCCTTGTTTTATGAATTGCGGGGCAAAGCCTCGGCTGATCCGATCACTTCTCAGATCGGCGGCCGCCCCTTGATAACCCTGATCAGCACGACGATAACCGCGATGACCAACAGCACGTGAATGAGCCCGCCCACCGTGACATGGGTCAGAAGCCCCAAAAGCCATAGCATTACCAGTATTACGACAATGGTCCATATCATCTTGTTCTCCTTCCGGGCCGCCCCTGCCGCGTGGCGACAAATGCCTTACCTGCCGCGTCCCTGGCCTCCGTCTTCACGTTCCTCATCTTCCCCGTACTGTTTCCGATCCTTCTTGTTTCGCCCTTTTTTATCCTGACCCTTGCTCTGAGGCTGGGGCTGGGGTTGCTGAACCTGCTGCTGCTGAACCTGCTGCTGGTCCTGCTGCCTCCGCCGCTGATCCTGCTGCTGCTGCACCTGCTGTTGCTGGTCCTGCTGCCTCCGCCGCTGGTCCTGCTGCTGCTGGACCTGCTGTTGCTGGTCCTGGTGCCTCCGCCGCTGGTCCTGCTGCTGCTGAACCTGCTGCTGCTGATCCTGTTGCCGCTGCTGCTGAACCTGCTGTTGCTGGTCCTGCTGCCTCCGCCGCTGGTCCTGCTGCTGCTGCTGAACCTGCTGCTGCTGATCCTGTTGCTGCTGGTCCTGCTGCCTCCGCCGCTGATCCTGCTGCTGCTGGACCTGCTGCTGATCCTGCTGCCTCCGCCGCTGATCCTGCTGCTGCTGGACCTGGGGCTGCTGATCCTGCCGCCGCCGCCGCCGCTGATCCTGCTGCTGCTGGACCTGGGGCTGTCGGCCCTGGCCATCCCACTGTCGTGACTGTTGCGGCTGCCGGGCCTGCGGCTGCTGAACAGGCCGTTGCTGCTGCTGTGGCTGTTGCTCCTGACCCTGGCGTTGTTGCCACTCACGTTGCTGCTGCTGTGGCTGATTGCGGGGGTTGGCCTGCTGTACTCCCCAGTTTCCCTGCCTCTCCCAATACTTGTTCTGCTTCCAGCCGCGCCAGTTCTGTTCCACCTGCTGGTGCCGGATTCGACGGTGCTGCCAGGGCCTGCCTTTCCATTCGCGGGTTCTGTAGCGTTGTCTCCAGTCGCGGGGAACGCTGCGGTAAAACGTGGGGGTGTCCCTGTAGTAAGCCCAACCCCTGTCGTAATGCTGCGAACGATACCAGCGGCCGCTCCACGGACGCCACCACCAGCCTTCAAAGAAAAAAATGTCCGCCTCGATGTCCGGAACAAAATAGACATCTGTCTCAGGCATCACCACCATTTCGGGAGGCGAGGAAAACACGATGAGGGGGGGAAGCTCGATCCCCACCTGAATGCTTCCCATTGCAAAGACGGGGCCAGCCAGAACGGTCAGCCCCAAGACCGTAACCCCCGAAAACATCAGCTTTCTGAAACTTCTTACCTTCATGGCGCTTTTCCTTTTTGTAAGCGTTCACAGCAGGCCAACGGGGTTCCAAAGCACTTTATACGCTGAAGTGGAAACAACGGGTGTTCCATCCACCCTCAGACCCATTGTGAACGCTCACTTTCCTTCTTGCCTGTGCGCTATGACTCTTTAACGGTTCTGTCCACGGCCATTGTAGTCCTGGTCCTGGCGTCTGTCCTCCTGCCGCTGTTCCTGGCGTCTGTCCTGCCGCTGTTCCTGGCGTCTGTCCTGCCGCTGTTCCTGGCGTCTGTCCTGCCGCCTCTCCTGTTGCCGTTGCTGCTGGCGGTAATGACGGGGATTTACGCCCTGGACTCCCCAGTTGTTCTGCCTTTCCCAATGCCTGTTCTGTCTCCAGCCGCGCCAGTTCTTTCGAACCTCTTGCTGTTGAACGCGCTGGTGCTGCCAGGGCTGGCCTCTCCAATCGCGGTCCCTGTAGTGCTGTCTCCAGTTGCCGGGCACGTTGCGATAAAAAGCCGGGGTGCCTCTTCGATAAGCCCAGCCCCTGTCGTAATTCCGCGAACGGTACCAGCGGTTGTTCCATGAACGCCACCACCAGCCTTCATAGAAGAAAACGTCCGAATCGATATCCGGCACGACGTAAACATCGGTTTCCGGCAGCACGATCAATTCGGGCGGCGCTGAAAACACCAGGGCGGGAAGCTGAATGCCCACCTGGACGTTCACCCTCGCCAATGCCGGACCGGCCAGGACGGTCAACCCGAACGCCGTGATTCCAAAAAGAACCAGCTTTCCAACATGTCTTACCTTCATAGGGCTTTTCCTTTTTTTTGCAGATGCTTACCAATGGTCTAGAAGGCAGGCCTTTCGTTTACAATCAAAAGAAAGCCCCGCCCTTAACGCGATCAAGGCTTGGTGATTTTACCTCGTATCGATTTCAGCCGTTCTTTCGATCAAGCGGGACAATGAGGAGCAGCCCGCCGACGATTATGGCTCCCACTCCCACCCATACAGGCATGTTGACCGTCTCCCTGTTGGAGATTGAAAGCTCGATCGCGCCCAGTCTCGCCGTGCGGGTCTCCCGGGTGTACCAGAAGCCGCCATAGGCCAGACCCATGATACCTGCCGCTATAAGAACGAGGGCTCCCATTTTGATTACGTTCATTCCGGTGCCTCCTTACCCGCTTTCAGAAAGTTGAAGACGGCTTTCAATCCACGACTATGGTGAACAGCACCCGCCTGTTGGACTTGGCCGCCCTGGACTCGATGTCGACTGGATAGGCTTCGAAGTTTGCCGGGCGGTTTTCGCCGTATCCGATCTTGGTGAGCCTTTCCGGCGCGATGCCGCCTTCGATGAGGGCCTTTCTGACAGTGGTGGCCCTTTTTTCACTCAAATCCTGGTTATATTCCTGGGTGCCGCTGGCCGATGCATATCCGGCAATCAGGATGTCTATGTCCGGGTTGGCGTTTAGCGTATCGATGTTCTTAAGCAGTACCTCTTTCCCCGCAGGGGTGAGGCGTGACTGGTCGTGCTCGAAATGGGTATCGACAAGTTCGATCAGGACCACCTTCGGGACTGCTTTTACTGCCGCCGGTGGTAAGGGCGCCGCAGCTTTTGGGGCTGCGGCGCGGGGGGCGGGGGCGGGTGTTACGGTTTGTTCTGCGGGTTGTGCTGCGGCAGAGTAAGAGGATGCTGTTACATGCTTGTCGCCGCCGAACTGGAAGGTAAGGCCGAACGTGTATTCCAGGTTGCCTTCAAGCTCGTCGTCTTCATAGAACAGATCATGCCGGACGTCGGCACGGAAGGCCACGTCCTCGGAGATGAAGAATTTCGCCCCAAGGCCGTAATCCAGCATTCCCCGGTCACGGTCATTGCGGTCGGAAGGATCATCAATTCTGATGCCTCCGAAACCGACTGCAATAAAGGGAACAAAATTGCCATCCGGGTTGAAATGATAAAGAAGGTCAGCCCCGTAACGGAAGACGTCCACGTCCTCTTCCTGGTATCCGTAGGCTTCGCTTTCCGTGGGGACATAGCCGAACATTGCTTCTATCCCCAGGTTTTTGGTGAAATTGTACCCGGCGCGGGCTCCGAAGTACCAGTCGTCCTCAAGGCACTGGAAACAATCGAACACGTAGCCGCCCACGAACGGCGAAACGGTTACTGCGCCCGCCCTGTTCTCCGCAGACACCGGGGCGGCGAGAGCGGCCAGCAGGACTGCGACAGTGAGGAGCATGGATATTTTGCGCATTGGAGATTCTCCTTTTGATGTTGGCCTTCCCGTATCCTGCGATACGGGAAGGCGTTGATTGTGTTCAAGGCAAACCAAGACCCCGCGTTTTACGGCGTGATGACGATGTTATTGGCGATAAGGGTTATTGCGCCGAAGCCCGAAGCCTGAGCGCCGGCCAAAAGCCTGCCGTTTACCTGCGCGCCGGTGTTGAGGGAGATGTCGTCATAGGCCAGGATGGTTCCGTTGAAGAGCGTCCAGTCTCCGATGGTGGCGGCGCTGCCCACCTGCCAGAAGACATTGGCCGCGTTGGCGCCGTTGATGAGCATCACGTTGCCTCCGGTTCCGCAGGGAACCGATGCGCCGCAGCCCACTGTGGTGAGGGTTGAGGCGATCTGGAAAATCCAGACGGCGTTCGGGTCGCCCTGTCCGTCAAGGACGAGATTTCCTGACGCGATGGAAAGTGTTGACATGGACTTGTAAATCCCTGGGGGAAGGGTCTGCCCGCCCAGGTCTCCGGCCACAGTGGCTGGAGCTGGCTGAGTCCGTCCTGCAGCGTCGTTGTACGCAATGGTCAGATCGGCCTTGGCGACAGCCAGACCGGCGGCGTCAATGGTCGCGCAGGCCGGACCTGTGGCGTCAACGGCATAGACGATTCCATTTATTTCGGGGCAGCTTAAAGGCGAGCTGAACCCGGTGATGGAGGCTCCTGCGGTGGGGCTAACCCCGATATCCCCGGTAATGGAGGACATCGGAATGTTGGAGATTCCGCTTCCGGACAGTGCCGCGAAATGAGCCGCCGCGCCAAGGTTCAAGGGCGCAACTCCGGTGGTAAAGGTCCAGACGTAATCATTGAGCATTGCGTTGCCCGCCAGGTCCTTAACCTGATTGGTGACCGTGGCCGTATAGACGGTGAAGGGCAAAAGAGGGCTCAAAGGCGTGAATGTCGCAGTCAGGCCCACGTAGATCACCGTGCCTGCAACGGGCGTGAGCCCCTGCTTCAAGGTAAATGAAGCGGTGCTGATGGTGGCGGGGGTCATGGTCTCGCTGAAGGTGGCTGTAACAGGAGTCTTTATCCACACTCCGGTTGCGAGATCGGCAGGGCTTACCAGGGTAATCGTGGGCCTTACAGTGTCAGGCGCGGCTCCCGTGGTGAAGCTCCAGACATAATTGTTCAGGAGCGAGTTTCCTGCCAGGTCCTTGGCCCCGGTTGTGATGGTGGCGGTATAGACGGTGCTGTTTATAAGCGGAACCGAGGGCGTGAAAGTCGCGGTCAGGCCCACGTAAACCACCGTGCCCGTAACAGGAGTCAGGCCATTGTATAAGGTGAATGTGGTGGTGCTGATGCTGATGGGGGCCATGAATTCACTGAATGTGGCGTTGACCGCCGTGTTGATAAGCACTCCGGTTTCGAGATCGGCGGGACTTACCAAAGTGACCGTGGGCCGTGTTGTGTCAGGTGCGGCTCCCGTGGTGAAGGTCCAGACGTAATTGTTCAGGAGCGAGTTTCCTGCCAGGTCCTTGGCCCCGGTTGTGATGGTGGCGGTATAGACGGTGCTGTTTATAAGCGG
>JACRLG010000002.1:0-96956 GCA_016235345.1 Deltaproteobacteria bacterium
GACCTTGCCGTCGCGGCCCCGCAGGAACTGCTTGGCGTGGCCGTCGTGGTTGGAGATGAGCCAGTCTATGACGTGCTCCCGCTGGATTTGCTCGATCTCCAGGGTAGTGAGGTCGGAAGGGTCCATGCCCGAGAAATCGAACTTTTCCTTGAGGTCTGTCCGCCATTTCTGGATGGAGCCGAGGCGACCGTTAAGTGGAATGGTACGGACCTCCACGGCGTTGGGATCGATAAGCCTGCCGATCCTGTACGCGGCCTCCTCGCCGTGGGCTATGAACTCGTCCTCGGCCTTCCCGACCGGCTTGAAGAGCCAGCGGTCGCCCGCCTCGTCGGTCCAGAACTCCTTTTCGTGGGCGCCGCCCACCTTGGCCTTGCCAGCGAGATTGAAGTTCCCCGACTTTCCCTTTGCGAGCCAGGCCGAGTCAGCCTCGTCGAACTCGGAGCCTTTCTTGGAGAAAACCGGGGGCGCAGGTGGCGTGGGTTTCGGTGCGGGTGCTGGCTTCGGCGGTGCGGGTGCCGGCTTCGGCGGTTCGGGCGCGGCGGCCTTTTTCTTGCCGCCGTGCTTTTCCGCCCAGGCCGCATGCTTGGTTTCGATGCCGGCCTTGGCGGCCTCGATCTTGGCCGGGTCGGTCTCCGTGAACAGGGTGACCAGCTCGTCCTTGTTCGCCCACTGCCAGTGCTTGAGCTGGGTGTCCTTGGCCAGGTTCTTCAATTCCCCGGCCTTCATGGACCCCACCTGGTCCTGGAAGAGCTTTTTCTTGAGGGCGAGTTCCTTGGCGTGGCCATGGAGCATCTCCTGGGGAAGACCGGGCGATGCCGCGAGCGCCGATTCCGCTTCTTTGACCGCCGCGAGAAAGTCGCTGTATCCCGCCGGCGACTGGGGCAGAACCACCTTGGCAGCAGCCTGCTCCACGGCATGCTTGGCCTTGGTGACAGCGGCCTTCTCCGCGGCTTCGACCGCTTCCTTCTTGGCCTTTTCCGCAAGTTCCTCGCCGGCGGCCTTTTCCAGAGCCTTGACGAGTTGCTGCTTGTTCTTGAGCGGGCCGATGTGGTGCTTCTTCTTGGCCTCGATCAAAGACGCGCCCTGCAGCCCCGTGTGATCCACGCCGGGTTCAAGCTCGTCCAGGAGGTCGACCACGTCCTTTTTGGTCATGTTGAGCGAGACGCCCTTGGCCTTGGCCGCCTCCTGGAGCTCGGCCACGGTGAGGTCGTGGAGGCCGCCGGCCTGAGGAACTTTCTTGATCTGCTCGGCAATCTGCTGGGCCTGCTTGAGGGACGCCTGTTTCTGGGCCAGGAGTTGGACCAGATCGTCCTTGGTGCGGAGCAGGCCGATTTTGTGCTCCTTGAGCTTGGTGTCGAGCGCGGCTCCGGCCAGCGTGGAGTGATCCACGCCCGGCTCCGCGGCGTCCAGCAGCTTGACGAAATCGGCCTTGGTGCGGGCGATGGAGACGCCGTTCTGCTTGGCAAGGGTTTGGAGCTGCTTGGCGGTCAGGGTGTTCAGGTCCGAGATCTGTCCGCCCTCGAAGGCCGCCTTTAGCTTCGCCTCTTCTGCGGCCTTGGCCTTTGCCTGCTCCTCCAATGCCTGGGGCGGGAGGATGCACGCCCCGGGTTCGTCCGCAGCCTTCGCCCCCAATTCGCCGCCGCAGATCACCAGGGGCCAGGCGACCACGCTTGTGCACCGGCAGTTGGGGTGGGCAGGCTGGCGGGGGAAGCGGGCCGTGTCGAACACCTTGCCGTCCAGGGGCCCGCAGACCGGGCAGACCCGCTCGTCCTCCATGGTCATCCATTCGAGCTTTTGGACCCCGACCTGGTCGTGGAACTTGATCCGGCCCATGTTGTGGGAGCGCAGGACCTCGGTGCGGGCAATCACCTCCATGCGGTACTGGGCCTTGGTGAACACCTTGGAGCCCGCCTGGCGGAAGGATTCCGGGTCCTTGACCACGCGCCCGAGGTCCCGGACGATGTCCTCCACGCCCTTCCCGGTGGCCACGCCGCCCATGACGACGCGCTTGATGCCGTCCGCCAGCTCGCGGTGCACATCTCCGGCCAGGACCAGGTTGTAATTCGTCATGAAGTCGAGAGCGTCGGTGTCCACCAGGGTGAAGACGCGGGTGGCGAGTTTGTCCATGCCTTCCGGGGTCAGGTCCCGGTAGAAGGGAAGCTGGGCCGAGGCGAACTCTCCGATGCCGCCGTAAATCCCCCGGCGGAACGATGCCTTGGCGGCCTTGCGGAAGCGCAGGGTCTGGTCCCGGCGGAGGCTCCCCGTGATCTCCCGGATGTCGGCCTGGAGCTTCTCCAACCCCTTGAGGGCCGCGAGCTTGTTGTCGGGAAGCGATCCGAGGCTCTTGTATCGGAGGATTGCGCGGCGCACCTCCTCCTCGGAAGCGGCGAGCATCGAGGTCAGTTCGGCGACCGTTTGTTCCGCGTAGAGATTCCGGGCGTGGACGCTCTTTTCCGTGGCCAGGCGTATGGCCTCGGCCTGGGTGGAAGAAGGCTTGGCCGCGAGCGCACCGATCATTCCCCGCACTCCCGGCACGCGGTCTTACGGGAATCCGCTTCATCCTCGCGGCCGGGGCCGTTCTCCCTCGCGGCCGTCTTGGGATCGAAGAATCGGCAGGCCGGGGTGTCGAAGAGGGTCTCGTTGCGCTGGACCCGGCAACGGTTGCGCTCCTCCTCGAAGTGCGAGCAGTCGTCGCAGATCTTGTCCGCCTTGTCCGCGTGGGCGAAGGGCCCGGCCCAAGACGCCTCGGCCCGGCTTCCCGTTGGATTCTTGGCCGGGTCCAGGCCGAGCATCTCCTGGGCCGTCTCGACGCCCATGATCCCGGCGGTCACCATATCGACGATAGGTTTGATCTGCTTTTCGTCGAGCAGGTCCACCGAGCGCTTTTCGCTCTCGCGGTTGGCGGCCTCGATGTCCGGGTCGAGGTCCATCTTCAGTTGCAGGCTCGAACGGCTGATGAGCTTGCGGTCGTAAAGCTCGATCAAAAGGCGCTTGAAATCCACCGCGTCAGAGGGGTCGAGGTCGTTGAACAAATACTGGAGGGTCTTGTCCTCCCAGCCCTTGAGCTCCAGCCAGTCGTTGAATATCCAGTTCAGGATGATCCGGGCCGCCTGCTTGATCTCCCGGATCATCACCAGCATCTTCTGGAGGCTCACCGAGGCCGTGGCGAAGTTCGGGCCGTCGCCGGCCACCAGTGACCGCGAGAGGCCGAGCGCCACGACGATGTCCTCCTTCACCTCCTTGACCTTGTCCTCGACGTTTAAGACCTGGCCCTCGGTGCCGTGCGTCTCGACCGTGACGTAGAAGGGTACGACCAGGCCGCTTTTCAGGTCCATTTTGTTGACCATGTCCCGGACCTGTTCGAGCATCTTCTGGTCGGGCATGACCATCTTCTGGCCGAACGCACCGCCCACCTTGAGCAGCCGGAAAGGCGTGGCCCAGCGCTTGGCTATGGCCTGCTCGGCCCTGCGGTAGTCGCGTAAAAGTTCGATGGACTGGAAGGCGGGAAACACGAGCGAGTTGCCCCGCGGGGAAAAGGCCGGAGCGTCCCACTTGAGGTGGAGCACCTGCTCGACGGGAAGGGTCAGGCCGTCCGACGCGCCCGGGTTTTCCTCGGGGACCTGCTTGACCTCGGAGAGCCGCCCCTGGACGTACTTGACCTTGACCGAGACCGGGTTGACGCAGACCAGTTCTTCAAGGTCCTTGCCGTCCTTGGTGTAGCGTTTGAAGCCAACGGCGTCGCCCTTGACCAGGAGTTGGAGGACCATGTCCTTGACGAACCCGGAAATGTTCAGGCGCCCGACCAGGTCAACGGCCTCCAGCTTCACATTCTCGTCGTCGCCCGCGATCTTGATCTCGTCGCCCACGGCGAAGGTCCGCCAGGAGTTGACGCAGTTCTTCACCAGCGGCTCTTCGAGGTAATATTCCCATGCCTTGCGCGCCCGGTCCTCCCAGGCCGCCGGAATGGCCTCAGAGGCATTGACCTTGCTGAACACGGAAGGGTCCAGAGCAGCGGCCGCGGCCAGGGGGACGAGCACCATGCCGTCCGCCTGGAGGGATGGTTCAACGCCAGCCGTGGAGACCTGGCTTTCGGGTGTCGGGTTGGATCGTGCTTCCACCGGAGTCCTCTCGGTTTGATGCCCTCGTGGGCGCGACATTCGCGCCGTGGGGCGGGGAAAGCCCGCCCCTGGGGTTATCTACCGGAGGGGTGGAAGAAACGTCGGTGGTAGGGAAAAGGCAGGGTCTGGGCACTTCCAAGATCAGATAAAAACCGGCTCGGTCGCCAGCGGCACCAGGGAGACCGTCTCCTCGTTTACCTGGTCGAGATCGGCCTGCTCCCGGGCGAGCATGGCGCAGCGCACCGCGTCTATGATGTGGTCGTTGCCCTTGGAATAAACCACGCGGCCGTCGTGCAGGGTGTAGGTGTGGGTCGTGAACTGATCCTCGATCTCCAGGTCTTCGATGGGGAAAACGAGCTGGCGGCGCTGCAGTCCCCCGGCGATGAGGCTGGTCATGAACTCCTTTGTCCGCTTCCTGATCTCGTGTCCGTCGCGCACGGCCAGCGTGGTCATGCCTCCGAAGTCGTAACCGCGCAGGCGCCCCTGGAGAGCCAAGTCCTTGTACTTGTCCAGGGTCAGAAGTTCCTGCACGACCGCCAGGCCGTTGCCGCCGTTGTCCATGCCGATGCCCGCCGCGAGAAAATACCGGTCCAAAAGGGCGATGGTCTGGGCGATGTGGGGATAGGCCACGTGCTCCATGTGGACCCGCAGGACCAGCTTGGTGATCCTGCGCTCGGGGAGCTCGACCTCCTGGAACACCACGATCTCAGTGGGGTCGTTGGTGTAGCCCAGGTCCCCGCCGATCCAGAAAATTCCGGTTCGGGGCGTGAGGTTCAGCAGCATCTCCAGCCGGTCGTGGGATTCCTCCTCGGTGGCGCAGCCGCGCAGCTCGTCGCCGGTGACGACCACCTTCTGGTACTCCACCACGTCCTGGCGGCAGAGGTTCAGGTGCTCGACGTTGAACGCCCCATAGGAAGGCTTGCCGTGCTCGCCGGCCACTTCGTGCTGCCAGCCGGAGCTGTCCCGGCCGCCGTAAAACTCCAGCAGCTCGGCCTCGCGCTCCTCGTTCCAGGCGGGGTTCAGCCAGGACGGCCAGCGGAACACCCGGAACTGGCTCGACCCGGTGAGCCGGTAATAGGTCGTGTTCCGCAGGCCGTTGGGGGTGGAATAGATGCGCAGCCTGCCGCCGGATTTCAGGCACTGGCGCAGGGCCTTCCAGGACCGCTCGGTGAGCCACGCGCCTTCGTCCACCCAGACCCGGTCCACGTGCAGGGACCGGAACGCATCGCCGTAGGCCCCGGCCGGACGGAAGTAGAGGATCGCGCCGTTGGTGAATTCGAGCCGGAAGTAAGGCTTGCGGTGAATCTTGAGCTTGCCGTACTTGGTCACGGCGATGCTGGCCATGAGGTCAGAGTTGGCGTCGAGCTGGAACTCGATCTCCTCGATCAGCGTGTCGAGGTGCCCCTGGTGCGGCGCGGCCACGAGGCCCTGTCCACCGCGACGGGTGAAGGCGAATTGCAGGGCGTCCGTGGTCACGCATATGCTCTTCCCGGCCTCACGGCCGTCCAGGTGTATGATGTTCCTGTCCGGGCAGAGCAGGTCCTCGGCCTGGTGGGGCCAATAGACCCGCTGCCCGCCGTCGCGGTTGCGCAGGTACGCCTGGCCCCAGAGGACCGGGTCCGCCAGGGTTTCCGCGAGCTTCCGCTCCTTTGCCGACATCCGCGCCATCAGGACATCCTCGGCCTCAACGCGGAACCCAGGATCGCGCCGACGATCTCCACCAGCACGTTTTGCACCCCGGTCATTCCCTCTCGGTCGCGGATCACCCCCTCGACGCCGGCCTTGGCCCGGTCCAGATCGTCCCACTCCGGGTAAGCCTGCCGGGCCTCGTCGAACCTGGTCAGGGCCTCGTCAATCTTCCCGTTTGCCAGGTCCGCTCCGAGTTCCACGAGCTGCCGGCCCGCCTCGCGGACGGCCTCGCTGTTCTGTTCCAGGATTTCCTTCATGGATTCACCTCCTTTTGGTTTGTTTCCTGCCCGGACGCCCAGCGGTCTAGGGCTTTCATCACCGAAACCAGCCGCGTGCCGATGCCCGTGAGCCGCTCCCGGTCCGGGTGCTCCGAAGCCGCAAGGGCCTTGTTGGACTCGGCCACGTACTCGGGCATGTAGCGGTTCGCCGTGTGCACGGCGTCCTGGATGCGTTGCGGCGGTCCCACGGTGACGCACCCGAAAACGGACGCCGCCAGGGACAAGACCAACAGAGCTTTCAAGACCGTTTCCATCTGCTTTCTCATGGTTCACCTCCCGGCCCGCGTAGGGCCTCATCTTTCGCGTTGAATGTGCATGAAACGCCTTGACTTCGGGCGTGGTCGAAGCCTGTATGTGAACTCAAAAAGGGCTTTAAATCCAGGCTGTTGAAACAAGGAGAACCCCACATGGCCAAAAGAACGAAGGAGAACGACCCCCAGGCGGCTTACCGGGAACAGCAGGAAAAGGTCGCCGGGTTGATGGACACCATCCGAAAGAAGCTGGACCGGCATGCAACCGGAACGGTCAACTGGGGCCATGTCGGCGACCTCGGGCACGTCGAGGAACTGCTCGCGGAGATCAGCACATTCCTCGGTTGAACAACCACCACCAACATAGGAGGAAAGATCATGGCTGAATGCACGCTTCACGAGGCTGCGCAGGAGTACATCGAACACCTGCGCGCGCAGGGAAAGAAGGACCGGACGCTTTATACGTACTCGAAGGATTTCGAGCAGATAGAAGCCTTCTTCGGCAAGGACCGCAAGCTCGCAACGATCCTGACTCCACACGTGGGGAAGTTCTTCAAGTCTGACGCGCTCCTGAAGCTCCCCAACGGGAACGAGCGGGCCAAGCCCACGGTGGACAAGACCCGGCGCGTGCTCCGCATGTTCCTGGTCTGGGCCAAGGAGACCGGGCGCATCGAGAAGCTGCCCCTGCCCAAGGTCACCCCCATGGGCCGGAGCGCCAAGAAAGGAAACCAGAGCGATGACGAACACGTCGGCACCGAGGCTCCGGTTGTTGAGCAGCCCTGAACCGTTGGGAGCGCAGGAGCGGCCCGGGTTCGCAGACGCCCTGGAAGCCTTCGCAACAAGGCTCGCCGCCGAGGGCCGCTCGGGGAACACCATCAGCGCATACCTGCGCGACCTCTCGTGCATGGCGGGCGTGCTCTCTCGGTTGCATCCGGGAATCGCCCCGGACGCCGTGACCAGTGCCATGCTCGACGAGGTCCTGACCTCGCCGGGGGTGGCGACCTCTGCTAAGGGTGAGGTCCGGTCGCCGGCGTCCATGCACCGATTCAAGGCCGCGGTCCGGTCGTTCTTCGCCTGGGCCACGCGAAGCGGCCTTGTCCGGGACAATCCGGCCGGGTCGCTGACCCTGCACAGACTCCCCCGCACGCCGCCCAGGTTCCTGACCGAGGCCGAGAAGCGAAGGCTCTTGAAGGAGCTTCGGGGAAGGTCCACCTCGCCTGCCGTCCGGGACCGGGTCATCATCGAGTTGTTCCTGGGGACGGGTATCCGTCTCCAGGAACTCGTCAACCTGGACATGGAGGACGTTGACCTCGACGCCAAGCACCTGCGCGTGGTCGCCAAGGGCGGGGTCCCCCAAGTGAAGTTCCTAAAGTCCACCCTGCGCTCCCTTCTCCGGACCTACTTAATTGAACGCCGACGCCAGGGCGACGGTGAATGCCGGGCCTTGTTCCTCTCGAACCGCGGGACCCGCGTGTCCCCGGGCCAGGTAGCCAACCGGGTCAGGTGCTGGCTCCGCAAGGCCGGGATCGAAAAGGACTTGAGCCCTCACAGCCTGCGGCACACGTTCGCCACCCACCTCTATGCGGCCACATCCGACCTGCTCCTGGTCAAGCGGGCCCTGGGCCACCGGGACATTTCCACCACGGAAATCTATACCCACCTCGTTGACGGCGCCCTGGAGGAAGCCCTCGAACGGCTTTAGTCTCTCGGACCTTGAATGCGAGCGTTTGAGGCTCGAAGGCGGCTCTTGACCGGGCCGCGTTTTTGTTCTATCTTTGTAGCAACATAGTATTAACCGAAATGGAGGGCTCGCCCTATGATCAAGACACTTACCAAGCACGGAAACAGCCTGGCCCTGGTGATCGAGAAGCCCGTCCTGGAGCTTCTTGGCGCTGACGCCGGCACGCCGTTCGACGTGACCACCGACGGGCAGGTGCTTATCCTCTCCCCGGTCAGGGACGCTGATCGGCAAGAAGCCTTCCAGGCCGCCCTCGACAAGGTGAACACCCGGTACCCCAAGGCATTGAAAAAGCTCTCGGAATAATCCATGGACCCGAAATTCCTGAGCCTTGGCGAGGTGCTCGCCATCTACCGGGACCAGATCGCCCGTCACGGCGGAAGCCCCGGCATACGGGACATGGACCTCGTGAAATCCGCGGCCGCCATGCCGTCCGCCACTTACGGCGGCGAGTTCCTGCACACGGACATTTTCGAAATGGCGGCAAGCTATCTCTTCCACCTGGTGAAGAACCATCCCTTCGTGGACGGCAACAAACGGGCGGGGGTTGTGGCCGCGCTGGTCTTTCTCGATCTTAACGGTTATGACTTCACCGCCCCGGAAGACGATCTTGCCGAAATGGTTCTGGCCGTCGCCCGAGGCGAGATGGACAAGGCCCGGGTCGCGGTGTTCATCCGCGAATGGTCGAAGCCTTTCTGAGCCTTTCTGAAACTTACCCCCGCCTCTTCCAATGGAAATTTCAATCAAGAAAAATTTCCCCTTCCTCCGCAAACGCATTTGGAGTCTCCGCAGGAATCGATCGTAGGGTTTCCACCGGCATTGTTTGAAGGCCTCGAAGATTACGGATAACAAAGAAGGTTGGTTATACTGCATTCCACAACCGGTGACCGCCGGAGACCCTTGTGTTTCCGGGGCTGGTTTTTTCTCCGGCCTGGTGTTATCCGCAATCATTCTTCCGTTTTCTTTCGTCCAGTGGTCTTCTGCTCCGGCTCCTTGCGGGAATCCGCCAGCTTTTCCAGCAAGGTAGTTGCCCACTCCGCCGGGCTCGTCTCCGGTCCCTTGGCCGCCTCACCCTCCCTGGCGATCTTGGTAGCCTTGAGGTCCTTCAGGTGACAGCGGATCATCCGGTCCAGCTTTTCGGCCGCGTCCCAGTCGCCAGTCTCCTGGGCCCTGCCCAGCTTGAGGAAGTAGACCGCCACCAGCTCCACCTGCATGAAGTCCGAGCTCTTGTTGAACACGAAGTCCTGATAGAGTTGGCCGATGATGGCCTCGAACAACGGTCGCTCCTCCGGAGAGAGGAACCGGTCGGCATAGATGCCGTGGCGCAGGCTGTTCAGGTTCCCTGGAGGCGCGCCCCGGCCTTCCTTCTCCTTGGCGGCCTTGCGGACCTCCTCCTCGGGGGCGGCATTGCTGTGCCAGCGGTCGAGACGGGCCTTGCCGCTCTTGGTGATCTTTTTTTCGGCCTTGTCGTCGGGCATGGTCACACCAAATTTGATTTCATATCGAGGGGTTGGGGGCGGGAGGCGGATTTCGCAACCATTTCACGCCCACTCACACATCTTTCTGAACACCCCCTTGTTACCTACCGGAAGCCGGGCCGATCTGTCGGGCCTGATTTCCCTTCCGGTATTCCGCAAGGACCTGGTTGACCCGTCGGGTCGTCACTCCGGCCAGGGTGGATACCTCGGCGGTGCTTACGCCCTGTAGGTGCAGGGCGACCACCAGGTCCCGGCGCTCCTGATAGAAGCGGCCGGGCGCGGGTATCCAGAGCAGGCCGGAATAGTGTTTCTGGACCTCCTTGAGCAGCTCCGGGGGAAGGACGTCCTTCGCGTTGGCGTAGTTCTTTCTTTTCTTCATTGCTTGGCCTCCGATTTTTTCAGCCAGGGCTGGTCCACGTCCGGGTTGTGAAAGCGCAGGACGTTTTTCCGCGGGGGCGGTCCGATGATCTCGATGTATCGTCGGGTAACCTCTCCGATGCGCTGGTTTTCTTCCAGGAAGCAGACCAGGCCGTAGTCCTCGCCCAATGGGAACCGGAACCTGCCTCGGTTTCGGTAGAGACGGGCCTCGGACCAGCCCAGGGAGAGCGCCCGATCCCGGACGGCGTCCACCTTGGCCACGGCGGAGGGCGGGACCAGATGATGGTTCGGCCAGTCCCCGTCCTTGGGGAACATGTAGGGCGGGGCTGCGGGTTCGCGTTGGATATGTGCACTGCGGCGGGTGAAGGTGGAATCTTCGGATACGGGGTAGAACGATCCGTTCTCGGGCGGGGCATAGTCCTTGGGGTCCAGCGACTTGACTGCGGCGAGAAGGCTTGCCTCGCCCAGATGCTTCATGGCCCAGGCATGGATTTCGTTAAAGCGGGTCCGCAGCTCGTCGAAGGCCAAGGCGGGCAGCCTGCCGGATTGGGCCGCTTTCCTGGCGCACTCCATCTTATGCCTGAGCCATGCGTAGTATTCCGGGTCGAGCCGCCGGAAGCGGACTCCGCAGACTCCCACGTCCCGGGCGAAGTAGCGGGGTTTGTCGGTTTCCCAGGAGTCCAGTGTCGTTGCGATGAAGAGCGCCGGGGCAGGGTCTGCGTTCCCGGTGCGGGGCGCATCCATTACCGCGGCTTCGGAGGTATTCATGGCGTTTTCCTTCGTGGTTCAGAGTTCCGGGATCTGCTGCATCGCCTGCTTCCAGACCGGAGGCTTCACGGCGGCTCGGGTTCCTCCGGCTCGATGCCGTCCGGGATCAGGGCAAGGTCGATCGGCCCGTTCCGGGAAATGGGGACCTTTGGGGACGTTGTGGGGACGTTGCCGATAAACGTCCCCATGGCTTCTTGTGAATTATTACAAGCTGTTAGACAATTCATGGGGACGTTGGGGACGTTTGAGGTGGTTACGCACACCTGCGCATGCGCGGGCGCGCGCGTATATATTCGCGCGGGCGCGTGTGCGCGCTCACCCGCGTTGTAATCGCCTTCAACGTCCCCAACGTCCCCATTTTCAGCATAACAATTCGTTATTACTTCATTTACTTCGTGGGGACGTTTGGACTGAACGTCCCCATAACGTCCCCAAAGGTCCCCAACGTCCCCATTTTCAAATCCATGACCAGGGCCTTCCTGGACGAGGGCGTAGCAGGCTCCGCCCTTGTGCTTGCCGTGCGTCATGACCCGCGTGACCCGCAAGCCGCCGAACATGCGGTCCCTATCGCGGCTGAGGGCGAAGCCCAGGCGGGTCTCCTGGGACCTGTAGGAGCCTTCCCCGCGCGCCGAAACCATCAGGTTGCGCGACTCACAGAAGTCATTCAAATCCGCCACCTTCATGGGCGCCGCGCCGAACTCGTCCCACCACTCGGACGTGAACTCCCGCCACACCTGGCCTTCGGCGTCGGCATTCTCATAGAGGTCCTCCAGGCTCCCCATGAAGCCGCGGATGCCGGCGACGTCGAGGATTCCACCGATGACCCCGGACCAGCGCTCGAACGAGCCGAGCCTTTGAGCGAACATAGGGCATCCGGCCGCGATCCACGCACGCACGAAAACGAGTACGGCCCGGACCAGCCGCGACCGGTTCTCCTTCGCCCATTCCACGACCTCGGGATGCTTGAAGCCGCTCCGCTGCCAAGGGCGGTCCACCCGCGGATCAATTCGGATGCGGATGCAGCGCCGGGCGATTTCCATGGAGAGCGCCGGGTTGTTCCCCGTGACGAGCCATAGCGCACGATTCGGGAGCGTGAGCATGGCGGTCTTTCCCAGGAGCCGGTCCGTCCAGGATTCGGAGGTGATGACCGACGCGAGCGAGGGGCAGTCGAGTTTCTTGCGCTGGTCCGTGTTGTCGAGCAGGATGATGGGCCTTCCCCTGGAAAGCTCGGCCGTGAGCATCTTGCGGGCCTCGTCGTCCTGGGAGGCCAGGGTCCGTCCGTCGGACACGCTGCCGGTGGCCACCAGGTAGATGAGGTTGCACAGAAGCCCCTTTCCGGAGCCGACCATGGGGGCCTCGACGAGGTGTATGGGCGTGCAGCCTTCGATCATGCGCCGGACAAAGGGCAGGATCATGGCAGCCACGACGTGCGTGCGGTCCGACTCGCCCACAAAAGGAAAATCCACCAGGAGTTCATCCATAAGGAGCGACCGCGCCTCTTCGATGTCTTGCGGTGTGGGCGACTCGGGAACATTGAGGTCTCCAAGGTCATCTTCCGGCTGGAACCACAGGCGCTCTGCGCGGTGATAGCCCGGCTTGGTGACGAGATCTCCGGATGCTCCGAACAGGGGAGTCGTGGCCACGGAATCCAGCGGCGGTAACTTTTCGTCCGGGTAGACCAGCATGTCCCTGGCCACGTCCTTCACCGGCGAGGTGTCGATGCAGGCTTCGTCCGTCACGCGGACCCAGTCCGCCACGCGCGCCAGCATGCCGAAGACCGAGGACTCCTCCATCGGCTCGATCTCCTGGCCGTGCTCGCCCGAGGAGAGGCGCACAAGCGCGCCCGAGCGCAGGAACAGAAAGGGATGGCGGCCCCCGGACGAGACCGAAGGATCGTTTTTCGCATGGACCGCGGCCCAGGAGTCCGCGATGATGTCCCGCAATTGCCGGTTGTTGACCTGAACCTCGGGCAGGTCACTCTTTCGCGGCTTGGGATTCGGTGTCTCCTTCTTTTTCGACTCGAAGGGCAAGGCGGTCTCGACCATGCCGGCGAGGGTCTTTTCGGGCGCTCCCTCCCGCCGAAGGCGCTTGTCCAGGTCTTCATCGGCCGAAGGGACGAAGCGGACCCGGCATTGTGCGTTCAGCAGGGCCTTGCCCACCCTGGCCAGCCACTTGCGGCCAGCCTCGTCCGGGTCCGGGAACATCACCGCGTCGCGCCTGGCGAGGAGCAGTTGCAGCTCGCGCAGGAACTCCTTGGACGGCTGGGCCCCGGGGGTGGCCACCACGGCCTTCCAGCCCGCAGAAAGCGCCGCGGCCGCGTCGGCCTCGCCCTCCACAACGAGCACGGGGCCTTCCTGCCCGCCAGGAAAAGGCCACGGGCAGAGCAGCCCCTGCTTGGAACCCTGGATGCACTTGACCTTGCCGCCGTCCGAAAAGGGACGTCCGTCCGCCTGCCGCCGGCGTGTGCCGATCCGATTGCCGGAAGCGTCCCGCATGGGGAAATGCACCTCGCGGGGCGCTTGAGCGTTGCGAGCCTCGGCACCGAGAGCACGCAGGGCTTCCGGCTTCCATCCGCGCACCCTGGCAAGCTCTTCTATGGCGTCCGGGGCCGGGCTTGGGGGCAGACCTGAACGTGACCCGCGGGACCCGCGGGAATCGTTCTTCCCTGCCAGGTCCTCCGGCGTGCGGCACAACACGAAGGCCACGGCCTCAACGAAGTCACAGCCGCGCACCTTGCGGGTCAGGGCGATGGTGTCCAGGGACTCGCCCGTCGCGTGGTCGTAAAAGATGTTCTTCTCGCCGCCCAACTGGCACGAAGGGTTCCTGTCCTCCCGGAACGGCGAGTGGAACGCCGTGCCCGCCCTGACCTGGGGCAGGCCAAGGCGCACCCACACATCAGCGATGGAGACGTTCCGCGCGGCTTCGATCTGTTCGTCTTGGATTCGGGCCATGGGTTTTGAAAACCTCTCAGTGGAACAGTTGGGACAGAGACGTCCTGCGGTCGTCCGCCCGGATAGGCGGGCACACCCATCCCGGGGCGTCCAAGCCGCCCTGCTCTCTTACATACCGGAGGGAGGGAAATTTTGACGAAAGCAGAGACGCCTTGAACTTTCAAGAAATAGTGTGGTATAAAATCATCAATTTCGGTCCGTTGGACATTTGCTGGAAAATGGAAGGTTTGTGAGAAGGGATTTTTTTATCTATCGGATACACTAATGCCGCTTACAGTGGGCTAAGGGAGGCCGAAGTCCCATCGATATCCTGGCACAAAGAGGGTCTTATGCCTATCCGCATAAGAAACAGCAATAGAGAGGTTCATGGACTGTGGCGGGAGGCTACTCAAGTAGTTAAGCCGATTTCTCTTCAGATTCCCGGAGCCTTTTTATACGAACACCGCAACGCAGTGCCGAGGGGTAGGCTGGTTGGTGTATCATTGGCTGGTCACCAAGATTGAGAGCATTACATGAGCCGAATATTCATTAGTTATGCCCATGAAGATTTCGATTGGGCGCATAGAATCTACACAGACTTGTTTGCACACGGTATCTCATGTTGGTTAGATAAGATGGACCTTTTGCCAGGTCAAAATTGGAACGCGGAAATCCAAAAGGCGATTCGAAATTCGAAATATTTCATTGCCCTGATCTCTTCAAATTCAGTTGACAAGAGAGGTTATGTGCAAAAGGAACTTCGTCTTGCTATGGAAGAGATGGAAAAAATGCCGTATGGTGGAATCTATTTAATTCCGGTGAGAATAGATGGGGCTGGCCCTCGTGACCAGCGGCTCGAATCCATTCAATACTGTGACCTATTTCCAGATTATGACGTTGGTCTTCGAAAAATTTTAGAAGTTGTAGCACCAGAGCACTATTTTTTGCTGCAAGAGAAGTTTCCACTTGGTGGAGTCAGTCCCTCCACAGTAACCTATTCTTCTGCGCCGACACACGCGCCATCAGAAGAACTGAGACAATACTTAGACATCTCGATAGGTCTGGAACAGCTCCTAAAGACTGTACCTGATTTATTCAGAAGGTCAAAGATTGAGATGTGGACCGTTTGTATTGCTGATATCGATAATTTGACTCAGATTAATAAGCTCTGTGGAGCGCTTGTAGGAGATCGCGTCATTTGGAAAGTTGCTCACTACCTCAAATCGCGTCTTTCTCCAACTATACCTAAAGGGAGATGCGGGCATGATACATTCTTTTTTGTTTTTCAGCATCTATCACATAGGGCATCGGAAGCCGCATGCTACGATTTCCATCGTCGTGTGTACGGATTCAAATGGGCTAAACTATCATCAAAGCTAAGACAAGTTTCATTAAGTATAGGATATGCCCCTCGAAAAAATTTTGAGCCGTTTAGTGATACTGTCATTAGGGCGGCTAATGCGATGAATTTTACAAAGATGGAGAAGAATTATGTTTCCATGGCTGCTCCGTATCTCCTGGAGGGGGCGAGTAGAGTTCTCCGTAATTACTTTAGTTAAAAGGTTCCTCTTCGATATTTACGAGAGAAGCAAAGATAGAAACGCTTTTCGGGCGTCCACCTGGCGGCGGGAGGCGCAATTTCTTATCCCCCAGCGGTCGCCGACCAGGATAGTGGTCTGCTTGGCGCGCGTGACGCCCGTGTAGAGCAGGTTCCGGTGGTGCATGAAGGAATGCGACTTGTGGACAACCACCACGGCGCAAGGGAACTCCGAGCCCTGGGCTTTGTGGATCGTCAAGGCATACGCGAGCTGGATGTCCTGCAGGTTCGGTGAACCCGCCTCGATCTCCACGGGAGCGCCGTCGAAGTCCATGGTCAGGGAACCGTCGCGTCCTACGTC
This sequence comes from Deltaproteobacteria bacterium, assembly GCA_016235345.1. NCBI lineage: Bacteria > Pseudomonadati > Myxococcota > Myxococcia > Deltaproteobacteria bacterium. The sequence goes on from JACRLG010000002.1 coordinate 15,527, forward strand.
GAGGATCACGCCCACGGCGCCGTTCATAACGCCGAGGTCGTAGTTGTTCCGGGTCTGGATGACCTTGTCGCGGGGTAGAAACCTTGGCCTGCGGCCTGGCGGGGTGGGCGGTGCCTCGACGTTCCAGTGCTTGCGCTGGATAAGCCTCTGCAGCGCGCAGTTGAGTTCGCGCGTGCCTAGCGGGCCCTTGTGAGTCGGCGTGAGAAGCTGGACGTCGTTCACGAGGTCGAACCCGAGGCGCTCCACGAGCACGTTTTCGAAGAGGTCCAGCACGAACCGCTGGGCGTCCCACTGGTCCGTGAACTGGTCCACCACATACCAGGCCCGGCGGCCCGAAGGCTCCGGGTCGCTGGTCTTGCGTACCTCGCCGTTCAACACCGCGATGCAGTTCTCCTTGAGCACCCCCGCCTGCCGCACCACCCGGTCCAGGATCACCTTGGGAACGGCCCGCGATTGGATCAGGTCGCGCAGGATGTTTCCCGGCCCGACCGGGGGCAGTTGGTTGTGGTCCCCCACCAGCACCACGGCGGTCCGTTCGAGGTCTATGGCCCTGAACAGGCGCCAGGCCAGGAGCACGTCCACCATCGAAACCTCGTCCACCACGATCACGTCCGCGTCTATGGGATCGTCCGGTCCCTTGGCGTAGTCCCTGCCGTTGAAGCCCAGGAGCCGGTGGATGGTGGCAGCGGTTCGGCCCACGACCTGTTCCAGGCGCTTGGCGGCCTTGCCCGTGGGCGCGGCCAGCACGACGCTCAGGCCCCGTTCTTCGTACAGGCGGGTGATGGCCGAGACTGAGAAGGTCTTGCCACTTCCCGCCCCACCTGAGACGAGCGATATGGAATGGCTGAGCGCGGTGAGAACCGCCTGCCGCTGGCCGTCGTTTAGCTGCGGAGCGGTTTCCGCGACTATGCCGGGCAGTCTCTCCCGGTCGGGGAAGTGCGGGTTGGGTTTTCCCGCGTCATGGAAGACCCTGGCCAGGTCCTCCTCCATTTCGCGGATCTCCGGCTTGGCGACGAGGAACCTTCCGCCGTGGGAAACGCAGACCAGCACCTTCTCTTCGATGATCCGGTCAAGCGCGCGCTCAATGCGGTCCCGGCTGTCGAGCACGTCCATGACCAACAGCAGGTTGGCCTGGTCCACCAGGTCCTCGAACTCGATCCAGCAGTCGCCCTGGTCCAGGGCCTCGTTCACGCAGTGGAGGATGCCGGCGCGGATGCGTGCCGGGTCGTCCTTGGCCGTGCCCATTTTTTGGGCGATCTTGTCTACGCGCTTGAAGCCGAAGCCGCGGACCTCGCGCACGATGATGTAGGGATCGGCCTTGAGCAGGCCAAGAGCGTCGTTGCCGAACTTCTTCACCAGGCTCGTCACCTGGTGGTGGGTGAGTTCGAAGGCGGAAAGCCACGTGATCACCTTGTTGGTCTCGCGCGTCTTGAGCCATTCCGCGCGGACCTTGCGCATGGCTTCCAGGGGCAGCCTGGCGGCCTCGGCGATCCGCTCCGGCTCGTCGGTGACGACCCGGTCGAAGTCCCTGCCGAACCGCTCGGCGATCAGGCGGGCCTTGACCGGGCCGATTCCCTTCATCTCCGGGTGGTTGGCCAGGTAATGGGCGAGGCCGTCCGCGTCCAGGTCGAGGTCGTATTCCATGGCCTCAACATCGAACTGGCGGCCGTACTTCGGGTGGGTCACCCAGCGGCCCTTCAGCACGACCGGCTCGTTCTCACGGGCAAAGAGCCGCCCTGCGAACGGGACCTCGTCGCCGGATGTCGTGACAAGGCGCCCCGCGGAAAACCGAGACCCGGCGTAAAACACCGTCTCGACCCGGCCCCGGAGGGTCACGGGTCGGCTGTTCGTTCCTGGTTCCATCGTCTCGATACCTTCCGGTGATACCTGTGTAAAAAATCTTCAACGAACCGACAGGCGGCCTGCCTGTCCGAGCAGAAGAACACCGGGACGCCGAAGTCGATGACGATGGAAAGCACGGCCCCCAGGACGGCATTGGGGTGCACGCCGGAGCGGTAACGGCAGTCGAGCACATCCCGGAGGTCCGCCTCCACCACCACGCACGCGGCGGCGTACCCGGAGAGGAGGCGCAGTTCCCTGGTGAAGCGTTTGCGGGACCGGATGACGGTGGAGACGAAATCCTCCAGGGTCTTTCGCTCCACCGCCACGGACTCCACGTGGCCTTCGATGGAGTAATCCCCGGCCGGGAGGGCGCGGCGGACGACCTCCGTGCGGCCGGGATCGAAGGCGTAGGGAAGTTGCTCCCTCGAGTCGACTACGACGGTGATCCGGCCCACATCAGAACGGGGCAAGGGCGTCTCGGGCCGCCGCGTCGTACTCGTCTCCGCCGTCCTCGAGCACGATGCGCCGGTTGATGTAGACGTTCTCGTTGTCCCCGCGCGTGCGCTTGGTGACCTCGAGCTTCACGTCGATGAGCTTTTCCAGACTCGCCGGGAGCTCGGAGAGCTTTTCCAGGTCGAGGCCGCAGGTGTGCAGGTCGGTCTTGAGCCACTTGATGTTCTCGCGGGTGGCCATGACGTTGTTACGCCACAGGAGCCTTCCCCGGAACTTCGGAGCCAGGATGCGCAGGGTCCACTTGAGCATGGGGTTGCCCGAAGTCTGGGCCCGGGTCAGCTCTACCCGCTCCACGTTCACCTGGTACTTGCCGTCCGGGATGGTCTCGAACTCCCGTTCCTCGACCTCGGCATGCGCGAAATCGTCGTCGAACTGGGCGAGGTCGATGTCCTCGGAGCCGCGGGGCTGGTCTAAATGTCCATAGTCTTCGTTCTGCATGGTCTGTTCCTCCAATTATGGGGTCTATTTACCGGCGGGCGCGGGCTTCTTGTCCTGCGCGTCCCCCGGAGCCGGCACCGGTTTCGGGGCGCCGGCCTTGGCCCCGGCCAGCGGCTTGTTGAACGCATCGAGAAAAGCCTGGAAATCGAGGGCGATGGTGTCGGGGAGCCTTCCAGTGCGGTCGCCCGCCTCGTAATGGGGGCTGGGCTTGGTGCGCATGACTCGGCGGTAGACAGGCTTGCCGCTCTCGTCGCTCGTCACCTCCAGGTCGCAGAAGAGGATCAAGTCCACCATGCCCAGCACGATCTTGCGGGCCTTGTCGGGGAGCGTAGGAACGATGCGGATGTGTTTGCCGGTCCGGGTCTCGATTTCCTTTTCCTGGGAGTGGGAGACCAGGAAAAGGCCGTAGGGCAGGAAGGCCAGCTTGGTGAGGACACGCTGGAACTCGTTGTTGATCAGCGCCCAGCCCTTGCCGTAGCCGAGGTCGGACTCGTGCTCGATCTTGAACTTGGCGCAGATGTAGTCGCTGCACATCCGGTAGGCGTTGTCCACCGTGTCAAGCACGATCGTTTGAAACGAATGCTTGCCCTCGGCGATTTCCGCGCAGGCTGCAAGCAACTCTTCCCAGGACCGGATGGGGGCCTGGAACACGTCCAGGGAATTCAGGCCAGGTTCGGTGGCGAGAAACAGCGCGCCTTCGGACTTCGAGCACCAGGTCGATTTGCCGATCTTGCTTGGGCCGTACACCAGCACCGTGAGATCTGCGTGATCCTGCTTGGGGGGACTTTTTTTCGCGGGCAACATCTCGGTTCTCCTTTTCTGTGGGGTCTTCAAAAAGCCGGAGCATCTTCGAACGAGGCCTCGTCCCGCAGCTCTTCGTGCGGGGGGACTTTGCGGTAAAAGTTTTCGCTGATGTTCGTGCTGCCGTCGGCCCGGCAGAGCGGGAAGTAGGAGCACGGACGGTGGTAGTGGAAACAAAAGGCGGTGTTCTGGTAGAAGACGCCGCGCCTGCGGGCGTCCAGGAAGGCCTGGGTCAGTTCCCAGAGCTCGGACTGCAGGGTCTCGAACCGGTCGCGTGAGAGGTAGAGCATCTCCCTTTGGAACATGCCCGGCTCTGCGTACTTGGCGGCAAGCCGGTCCTGGAACTCATCGTCGCTTTCCGGGAGCCTGCGCTTGGCGCTGCTCTTGCCGGTCTTGGACTTGGCGATCAGTTCGGCCCGGCGGGCCTCGAACTCGGTTTCGGTCTCGCCGCGGCTCTGTTGAAGACGGGCCTTGACCAAAATGTTGTAGAGGACGCCCGCGATTTTGATGCCGAGCGCCTGTTCAACGTAGCGGGAATAGAGGGTGATCTGGAAGTCGGTCCAGAGCCGCTCAAGGTAATCCGCGTCCACCTGGGAGGCGGTCTTGTGTTCGAGGAGGAAGTGCTCATTGCCGATCCGGACGACGCCGTCCACCCTGCCGGCGAGCACGAAGCTCCTTGACATAGCGCCGGTGGCCGGGTTGACGATGCTCCCCTCGAAGGTTTTCTCGAGGGCCACGACCTCGAATTCTTCGACCGGCCAGCAGGCGGCGTAGCCCTTCATCATCGCCGAAGCCAGGTGCCAGTCCCGCCTCTGGTCCTCCTCCTGGGTGCGGTTCACGTAGGTTCGGTCGATGAAGTCGAGGACCGGCCCGAGGTCCCTGCCGTCGTGCCAGAGTTCCAGGCATTTGTGGATCACCGCGCCGAAGGCCAGGCTGTGTTCGCGTTCCAGGGGCACCAGCTCCCGGATGTAGCGCCACTCGCAGGCCTTGCGGCAGTTGCGGAACAGGCTCCACATGGAATAGGTGGTGGTCGTTTTCGATTCCATCACGCGGCCCCCGTTGCTTGGAGTTCCGGCCCGGCGGCGGGAGCGAAGCCCTCGCGTGAGACCTTGAAGGCGTCCTCGCCGAACTCGCGGGTGAGAAAGCCGGTGAAGATGCGGGCGATGGCGCGCCCGACCTCGGTCGCCGCGTCCACCACGCAGGAGCGTTTCTTCGGGTCCAGTTGGAAGGAGGCGTCGAGCCTCACCAGCGCTCGCCCATGCAGGCTCTCGGCGGCGAGCACCGCCAGGAGCAGGGAGTCCTCCACGTCCCGGATCGGGACCTCGGAGTCGAAGTCGTATCGGTAAATTTCCCGGTTCACGGTTGAACCTCCATTTCGTTGTATGCTGTCCGTCGAAGGCGCGCCGGGGGCGAATGTCTTTTCGGCTTCTCCGCCGATTCGATCCGCCGCCCGCTCTATACCTACCGGAGGCCGGCCCGGACTGTCGGAACGTCACAGGTAGTCCCGTAAACCGGCCTCCTCGAATATTGCGCGCAGCTTTGTGATGCTCTCGTAGATCACCGCGCGGGAAACGCCCGTATCGCGGGCGATTTCGGCGACAGTCTCGGTCTTGAGCCGCCTGCACAGTTCGCGGAGTTTGGGCGGGAGCCGGGCCATGACCTTGTGAATGTCGATGAACAGGTCGTGGCGTTCGGTAACGGGACGGGCGAGTTTGCCGGTCCGCACCAGGTACTCTTCGAGGGCTATGAGGCCGCCTTCCTCGTCCTCCAGGTGATCGTCGAGCGAGCAAAAACAGATGCGGAAGTCCCGCATGCCTGCCTTGCGCGCCAGGATGATGTCCGCGATTTTGTGCGCCACCACGCGGGCGATGAAGGTGCGCGCGCCGGCACGGTCCGGGTCGTACTTGGGCATGCGCTGGATCAGGTCCAGGAGCATTTCCTGCTCCAGGTCGTCGCGATCCGACGGGGTGAAACCCGCCCTGCCGACCAGTTGCCGCGCCTTGTACTTGATGAGGTTGAGTGCATACCCGTCGAGAGCATCGAAACGATTGTCGGAACCCATTTGAACCTCCTCGTGGCCGAGGGGGCGTGGGTGCCGACAAGGGCTGTGACCGGCCGGGAAAGCGTTGCAGGTGCACCGCGCGAGCGGCACCCACAACGCCTCCACTTCGTGGCCGGTTGGTTGTCAGGTACTGAAAAGCGAAAAGTTCAATTCAAAATCGGGGGGCCGGGCCCCGTTCTCAGGCGGCGTCCTCCTCGAAGCTCATTTTGAAGGGGAGTCCGTGTTTGACCTCCAGGGAGAGGATGGTCCCGCTACCCAGGGCCTCGATTTGGGCGAACAGGTCGCGCACCTCTTTCTTGAGTGTGAAATCCTGCTTGGCGGCCTCGGGACGCGGGCCGTTCTCGGAGCAGAATTTCACTTCCCTTACGACGCGGGGCCTTGGTTCCAGAACCGGCTCGCCGTCACGGACGATAAGCCCCTCGATGCAGCCGAAGTTGAGGCGCTGCATCAGGCCGATGAACTGCTGTTTCTGTTGGGTGAGGTTGCTTTTGGATGTGGTCATTGTTCTGCCTCCTGACTTGGGGTGATGTCGTGGAAGGCAGAATTCCAAACAGCGGTCCTAAAAACGCAAAAAAGGCCGCCAGGTTTTTCGCCTGCGGCCTCATGGGGAAGGAAATATTTTTTAAGAAATGTTTCTTTGGACTGCTATTTGGACTTGACTACGTTTTCGGCGAAACGAACGCCTTTTTTCCTACGGAACTCAACATTAACACCGAGGAATTTTCGAATGTTGGTCAGTTGCCGTTGCATGCGGCCTGGGTCTCCCGAAGCTGGAAAATACTCATCTTCCTTCCAAGCGCACGCATCCATGAAGGTTTTATGGCGAACCCAACCATAACCGATCTGGTCGAAGAGTATTTCGATGATCTTGGAGCTGTGGGTTTCCGTCCTGGAATAGAAGCGGCCTTTGTCCTCACCGTTCACGAACCAATGGACCTCGTCGCCGACTTCCTTACGTTCTATCACGAACCTGCCTTCTTCTGTCGTTGCGGTTTCAGGGGAAGGTTCGGGAGCGGGTTTCTGGACTACCTGCTTGTGGCTATCTGCAGAATTGGCTCTTTTGGCCATGGCATCTACTTCGGCCAATTTCTTATTCCAAGTGCTTTTAATGATTGCATCATATTCGCTGATCTTTGCTGTGGCAAAATCAATGAATGTGCTCTCTTCTTGAGTGACTTCATAAATCTTTGTGCCGATAGATAGTTGTGTTCTCTCAAGCCAAAGGTCTACATTCTGAATACGCTGACAGATATCCTCTCCACCGATATCAAATTCATCCTGGTCCCATTGCATCAAAGCATCAATAAGGTCACTAATGATTATAAAATTGCTTTCTTTATCAACAACTTCAGACATCGAAAAGCCATCAAAGCAAATCCGGAGCCTTGCTTGTATATTTATGAATAATCCTGCGATAGGATAAGGATTCAAAAATGCCACATGCTCAGTTCTGTTTATTAATGCTGTTCTACATAGATTCCAATATGTTTTGAGCATCTGAAAGTAGCGTCGCGGTTCAATAAAAGTTTGATCTCCAATTGGTGCCGGGAAACGACAATCGTTGATTTTTAACTGGATTATTTGATTTGCAATATTTTGAACCGGTTGGTTTGCTTCAGACATACAGTTTTTGATTAATGTACACATCATCATATTGATTTTATTTCTATCTTCACCTTGGTTTGTCGCGTCTGGGTGATTCAATAACATAACTGAATAAAATATTGAAAGTTGTTCAACGGAGGGAAAATCGTCTATTTCCGGCTTAACATACAACTCATCTGCAATCTTTTTTAACAGCGGCTCAATTTTTAAAATGGATTCAATATGCTGGACCAATGCATTATGAAGAAGCATTGCCTCATTATTATCTATAGCTTTTGTAAAGTAATATCGAATTCTAAAAAGATCCCGGAGGCTCATGCACGCAGTTACAGCAGTGGAAAGATTTGATCTGAACAACGGGCTACATTCCGGTCTATCCTCCTCAGAGGAATTTTTCATTTGCCATAATGATTGAGCTATTTCTTTGCCTTGCTTCAAAGCATTCAGAATTCTTCCGCTTTCCCATGGTGGGATCACTGGCATATCATCCTCAGAAAAACTTAAAAGCGCCATTTCCCTGCATCGGGTTTCGATGCTGTATTCGCACACTTCCATCGAGGTCTCGATTATTGCGCACGGCACCGACGCGGTCTGTGGGCCTGCCCCACAGAAGACAACTTCTGGATAGCAATCGATACCGTTGAGTTTAAGTGTAGCAACCGGCTTCACGGCAGAGTATGAGGCAAGCACCGGGAATTTCGATAATGCCTCGGTAATCAAGCAGGCCGGACATTTCCTATCAGCCGCTGACAACTCTGGAAGATATGAAAACGCCTCGTGAAGTTGCTTCTGGGCGGTGTTCCAATCCTTTGGTTGACCCTGGAATCCTGCATCATCCTGCAAGCAACCAGAAATCTTGCAGCAATGGAGATTGCAAAAGGACATACAAATCTCCTCAAGACATTTCCAGGCCCACCTTGCTGCTTGTTTGCGATTTTGGCCGGTCCTCGTCTCTACATCGAAGTGCGTTATCGAGATTTCGCAAGCTTGTGGGTTGGAATCCTGTTCATCGGGCGATTCAAGTAATGCATCAATAGCTGCCTTTTTCGCTTTGATCCTACCATGGGCGTTGAATGAAAAAATTTCCTTCATTGGAAAAAAATAAGCTTTGTGTTGACGAAGAGAATTTTCTGTATGCAGAGATAAGTGGCGGCGTGTCGGTGCCAGAAGAATAACTGGTTGATTATGCTGTAGAAATAAAAGATTGGCCACCTCTGAAAAGTTTGCGCTATCCTCCTGAAATGACAGATAAGCGGGAAATCGTTTGCCATCACGACAAACGAAATCCCCAAGGCGCCAAGTGTGGCTGCAACCGTCAACCTTGCTTCCGCGGTGTTCGATTCCCAAGGCCGAGCAAACCTCCGTATTGAACCTGCCGTGATCGATTTTGTATATGAGCAGGTCCTGCGCGGAAAGTCGAACAGGCTCCGCCTCCCGCTCCTGGCAGACCGCCACGAGTTCATCGGGTGAATGCTCGACGACCTTCCTGGGGCAACCGAGTCCGCAAGCCGTCGGGCAGTCCACCGCCGAGGCGTGATCGCGGGTCAACCGGAAAAAGCGGCTCTTGAAAGCCTCGTACCTGGGCCAGGCACCGAGACGCAGGTTCCAATCGAATAGTGCCGCCGCTTCGCCCGGGAGGTCTTCCAGCACATCCCATATCGGATCATCCATGCCGCCCGTTCCCATTGCCTGCGATGAAGCCCCTGAGTCCCAGCCATTTTTCAATGATCTCTCCGTCGTCGTCCCGCTTGAATTGCGCGCGGTTCCCGGAACTGAGGGTGATGGTCCGAGGCGTCTTGGAGTCCGCGAACTTGATGAGGAATTTCGCTCTCGTGAGTTTGCCGCCCGCCGGAAAGGTACGCTCGCGTTCCCGGAGAGACGCGAAAAAATCTTCCGATCTTCTGATGTCGTAATCCTTCTGTGTACCGCCGTAAAAAATCTGAACCTCCTTCAATTTGACGGACTCGATTCCTTCGATGTCCTCGCATAGCAACGAGTCCTCACCGGTCCGCCGGAGCGGTTCGAGATCGAACCTGCTGCGCCGGTCGAAAAACTCGGAATCCCCGAAAACGTGGAGGCCGAACTTGGCGCGGTACAGTTCCCTTTCGCCCTTGGTCTCGGCGTTGATCCTGATTTCGCCGATGGAGGGGTTGTAGACCACGACGTCGTACCTTTCGGGCCGGAAATACTGACTGGCGGACTCGCCCTTGTCGATCACCGATTCGCGGGTGTAGGGCTTGCCGTGCCTGACGATGAACATGACATAATCCGCCCTCGGGACCACATGGACCTTCGTGTATTTCCCGCGGCGCTTTTTGGCGAACCACTCGTCGAGATCCGCTCCCAGTGCGGCGAGGGTCTCTTCCGTCGGCTGCACGAAGGGAGGAACCGGGTCCGCTCCCGTCTTGAAGTACTCGAAGGTCTTTCGTGACCAAAGCCGCTGCTCCGCATGGACCTTTTCTATGACCTCGGGCGCCTTGTTCCAGACCTGCACGGCGAGGTCTGCGAACGCCGCGTCCTCTCCGATTTCCACGTCCAGTTCGGAACCGGTGATCGCTTCCTGGATGGCGTCGAAGCCTTCCGGGGTCGAAATCTCGTTCACGTAGAACAGTGCCTCGGCCAGGTCCGGGGGAGTCGAAGAATCCGGAGTCAACAGGATGTGACCCAGTTCGCCGTAGTTCAGACCGTCCTCCGCGAGCGCGGGAGGGAGTTCCACGCCCCTGGTCTTGAAATAGGCTTCGTGAGGGGCGAGAAAGGCGAGGAGGTGTCTCCTGCCGATCCTTCTCAGCACCTCAGGCTTCGAAAAGCGTCGCACGTTCAAAGTCGCCATCGGTCACTCCTGTCGTTTCCTGTGTTCAGTTGCCGCCCGTCTTCATCCTTTCCTTTTCCACCCTACGACCTTGCCCAGAACCAGCAGATCGTCCTCCGGCTTTATTTGGATCGGCTTCATGCCTGGATTTTCGGGCGCAAGCTCGATCAGCTCATCCTTAATTTTTAACCGCTTCACCGTGGCTTCGCCGTTCACGAGCGCCACGATGATGTCCCCGTTCTCGGCGATGGGCTGCCTGCGCACGATGATGAGATCACCGTCGCCGATCCCGGCGCCGATCATGCTTTCGCCCGAGGTCTGCAACGCGAAATACTTGCCTGACCTTATCGTGGACGCTTCAACGAGCACCTCGCCGATGATGTTCTCCTCGGCCAGAATGGGTAGCCCGGCGGCCACGACTCCCACCACAGGCACCGACACCAATGCCGCGACCATTTCCCTGGGCCGCCGGGCAATGCTGAGTCCCCGGGCCTTGTTTCCTTCGCGCTTGAGATATCCCTTGCGGACAAGCTGGTTCACCCGGTCGTGGGCGCTGGCGTGGCTTATGCCAAACGTTTCGCTCAACTCCTTGATGGTGGGCGGAAAGCCCCTTGAATCCACACACCTACATATTGCTTCCAAGGTCTCCCTCTGCAGGGGCGATATACTCTCGACCTTCGTTTTGCCCATGGTCTCTCCCGTTCTCCATAAAAGACGAAAAGGCCCTTACGGACCGTGATAACCTAATTCTATAAACCTGATGTACATCAGGTCAAGAGAAAAATTTCGAGACGGTTCCGACACGATGGGACTCCCCCCGGTAAGTACAAAGCAGGCCCGCCATTGTGAGCGAGCCCGTGTCCCAACCTGACGATCTATCGGGGGTGTTTCATGTCGGATTACCAGATTTCTTTGGATAAAGAAGGGCTTTGCGGAATTCCGGACTGCGGCTTTGGGCCCCGGGACCGGCTTTCCGGTGAGGCAATGCTCGAGGCTGCGGTATCCATTCTCGCCCTGGCGGTCCTACGCCGGAAAGCCGGAAAGGCTTTGAAGAAAAGTTCGAAGCCCATTTCGGAAGAATCTTCACCTGGAGGCAAAGAAGGACTTGATTCGTCTCCGAAACAGAGCATTCATTCATGACAACTCGTCCGAGAACAAAAAAGGAGTAGAAAATGAATGAGTTACGAGAGATGGACGCGGCGGGCAAGGTGCAGGACCGGACCCGCAATTCGGTCCTGCGCCAGATGTCCATGCTGCAATCCATGACCCTTGAAGAGCTTCGGGAGAAATGGCTGGACCTATACGGAGGCGAACCGCCCAAGTACAAGAGGCTGTTTTTGATCAAGCGCCTGGCTTACCGCATCCAGGAACTTTTCTATGGCGGGCTGTCGGAACAGGCCAAGGAGCATCTGAAGAAGGTCGCGCAAAACGACCCCGTGGCCATGGTGAACCGCAAAATTCCGGAGGAACGCAAAACCGAAGATCGAATTCTGCCGGGAACACGGCTCGTGAGAATCTGGAACGACCGTCGATACGAGGTAATTGTCCAAGCGGAAGGCTTCGAGTACGAAGGCAGGATTTACAAGTCCCTGAGCGCCCTGGCCAAGGAGATCACGGGTACGAAGTGGAACGGGAAGGTGTTTTTCGGTGTGAAAAAGCCATACGGCAGAAAAGCCCTGGGAGGTTCGGATGCTGGATAACGCCAAGGTTACCGCTGGCAAAGGTAAAATCCTGCGTTGCGCCGTCTACACCCGCAAGAGCCATGAAGAGGGCTTGGAGCAGGAATTCAACTCGCTCGACGCCCAGCGCGAGTCTGCGGAAGCCTACATCGAAAGCCAGAAACTGCAAGGGTGGAGGCTTTTGCCCGACCGTTACGACGACGGCGGTTTCTCCGGCGGGACCATGGATCGTCCGGCCCTCCAAAGGCTGCTGACCGACATAGACGCCGGCAAGGTTGATTTGATCGTGGTTTACAAGATCGACCGGCTCTCCCGCTCGCTCCTCGATTTCATGAAGATGATCGAGCTTTTCAACGAAAAGGGAGTGAGCTTCGTCTCGGTCACCCAGCACTTCAGCACCACCGACCCCACCGGCCGGATGTTCCTGGGAATCCTCATCACCTTCGCCCAGTACGAGCGCGAGGTCATCGCCGAGCGTATCCGCGACAAGGTTGCGGCCGCCAAGCGCCGGGGCAAATACTGCGGCGGGGTACCGATCCTCGGCTACGACGTTGACCGGGAAAGCAAGAAGCTCCTGGTCAATCCGGAGGAGGCCCGCCTCGTCCAATACGTCTTCCGGCGTTTCATCCAGGTGGGGTCGGCCAAGAAACTCGCCCAGGAGCTGAACGACCAGGGATACCGGACAAAGGCGTGGACCACGAAGAAAGGCAAGGTGCGCGAGGGGGCCGAATGGAACACGGGGCACGTCTACCGGTTGCTGAACAACCGTGTTTACATCGGCGAAATAATCCACAAGGAGGCGAGCTACCCCGGTGAGCACGAGGGGATCGTAGATCGGCCGGTGTGGGACAAAGTACAGGCTATTCTCGCCGACAACAAGCCGGTCAAAATCTCCATGGCCAGGACAAAGATGGTTGCGCCGCTCAAGGGAGTGATCCACTGCGGGCACTGCGGATGCTCCATGGGCCCGACCTACACACGCAAGAAGGACCGAAACTACACCTATTATATCTGCGAGAAGGACGCCAAGCGGGCCGTCAGCCTTTGTCCGCTGAAACGGGTTCCGGCGGGCGACATCGAAAAGGCGGTCCTCGAACAAATGGGGGCCGTGTTCCGGACGCCGACTTTGGTGGCCAAGACCTATTTCGCGGCCCGGGAAATCGAGGGTGCCGAAAAGGAACGGCTATCGAGGAAAAAGGCCCAGCTCGAAGAAGAATTGGCCAAGGTCCGCAGGCAGGCTATGGACCTGATGAAGCCTGGCAACGACATCGCCGGAAAGGGAGATCACCTCACGGCTATCAACAGCCGGGCCGTTGATCTTTCGCGCCAGCTTACCCTCGTGGCATCCCGGTGCTCGGCATACGACGGGCGGCCCATCACGGAGCAGGACGTGTCCGAGGCGTTCCAGAACGTGGAGGCTTTTTGGGAGGACCTGTTCCCGGTGGAGCGCAACCGCCTGATCCGGCTCCTGGTCAAGAAAGTGGAAATCCGGGAAACGGGGATAGACATGGAACTTGCGACCGGCGGCCTGACTGCGCTGATAACGGAACTGGCCGGGCTGGCATGCGAGGTGAACGAAAGAAGGGCCGTAAAATGAATCGGAAACCCACCATCATCGTGGCTGAAAACGGCAATCTCAATATCCACATCCCCATGCTGATAAGACGCATGCGGGGGAGGAAGAACATCATCGCGCCCGAGGCCCTGGACGGGGAAATCCCCGGAGCGCCGGTGCCCGTCCAGTCGGCGGTTGTCCAGGCTCTTGCCCGGGCCTTTTCCTGGGCCGAGTGCCTGGAGACCGGGCAGATCAAATCCATAAGCGACCTGGCGGCCCGCCTGGAAGTCGACGGCTCCTACGTTACCCGCATCCTGAAGCTGGCGACATTGGCCCCGGACATCGTCGAGAAGCTCATCAACGGCGAGGAACCCGATGGGCTGTCACTCGCCAAGCTGACACAGGGGTTCTCGGAGGATTGGGAGGAACAGAGGAAAGCGCTTATCATCCGCTGACGCTAACAATCGTCGGAACGCCGAAAACGAAGAAAATTGAGTGTGGATTCGAAATCTTGGTGCGATAAGTTTTTTTGCCTCCCCTATTCGGACAATTTTTAATGTCGATGAATGCCTGCCAACCTTCTCTTGATGGCTCTGTGATATTTTATCCTTGGGTATCCCATAATTAGGGCAACACCCATTTGATTCCTCTTTGATATGCCATATTTTTTCTTCAACTCATTGGAGTATTTCAGAAACGGCCCAACGGTTCCTATCATACATGTACCAAGACCTAAAGATTGGGCCGCCAGCATGGAGAAAGTTGCGGCTATGGCAGGGTCCTGTGGGTCTGCGTAGGGTGATGTGTGGAAAAACAATACCGTAGGCGCGCCATAGAAAAGCCAGTCTTCTCCCGCCCTCATTTTCTCCTTGAGCACCTTTATCACGGGAAGTATGAACTTGGACATTACCTCGCTTGTTTCCTTGCCCATAAGAAATCTCATTGGAGCTATGGTCAGAGGGTAGAGCATCCACTTGGACTTATCCATCATTTCAATGAGATCGAAAGCAAATGTCCGAACGTTTTGCCGCCCGGATATACAAAGCACCTCCAAATCCGTGGGGGGAATTCCCATAGGCGCCGCCGCGGCCGCATCCAACACCTTATTCAATATTTCATCTGGAATCTCCTTGTCTGCAAAATCGCGCACACTCCTACGGGAAAGCATTAGGTTTTGGAGTTCCTCCCAGCTTGCCCGATCTTCTTTTTCTGGGAGATGAATCATGTCTCCGGGGGACAGGTCCCTGCCCGTAACTTCAATACATCTGTTCGGGCATACTGCCATGCACTGGCCACAACCGAAACATCCGCCCAGGGCCGTGTCGGCAGCTACCAGAACCCGCTTCTCATTTATCGTGAGTACCCCTCCCTTGCAGACACCAGCGCAAAGCCCGCAATCGGAGCATTCCTTGCGGTCGATCAACACAACGGCCGATTCCTCGGTCCGAGCGGTCTTAATGCCCATTTGTCTTTTCCTTTAAGCCGGTTGGCCAAAGATGGTCCAAATTCCAAGAATAAAATTTACAATAACCATTGCAGGAAATCAAAGTTGATTTCGTTTTCTTCCCCCCCATTCGGACCCGAAGTTCGAAAATTTGAAATCTCCTTTCTCTCTCCCTGGTACCGGACGCGGACATACCTCAACCGCCCGAAACGGAGATTTTACTCAACTCATTGTTTTCAAACGATATCGGCTATCGGACGCGAATCGGACGAGGTCCGAAAGATGTGGAGAATAAGGGCGGAACGGAGAATAAAAGGCCCCGGAAAGGGGGAGAAAAGTCCGGGGGGAGAATGGCCGGCGGGGATGTGGAAGCGGCCAATACCCTTTGATTACACAAGAAAAACGAAACCCGTCTTCCGGAGGATTCTCGTCCGAAAGACGGGTTTTTGTTTTCGATTTG
This sequence comes from Deltaproteobacteria bacterium, assembly GCA_016235345.1. Lineage (NCBI taxonomy): Bacteria > Pseudomonadati > Myxococcota > Myxococcia > Deltaproteobacteria bacterium. The sequence goes on from JACRLG010000002.1 coordinate 30,735, forward strand.
GTGGAGGCGGCGGGAATCGAACCCGCGTCCGAAAATAATCCACGGTGGCGTCTACATACATATCCCGGTTGTCGTTGTTCGCCTTCGCGGAGTCATCCAGGCTAAACTCCTTGAAGGCTATCCTGTCTTGATTTCACTTTTCCGTCAACAGGCCCCCGGAAAAGCTATCCCACTGTCCGCGTTCATTCCAGGCCCGTGGGCGAAGCCCGAAAGAACGTTGGCCTTAAGCGGCCAAGGCGTAGTTATAATCGTCTGCGATTATATTTATTTCCACCCTTTTAACGAGTTGACGGAAAGCTCGGTATGCAGCCAACGCTTCATGATCCCCGTCGAAACCAGTTCGCCCCCAGGGATGAAGCCAAACGCCGTACCATTAAGCTAAGTCATTTACGGGCATCTGTCAAGCCGGGTTTAAAAACTAAAGGGAAACAACCGGAAACCTGTTGGCGGGCTGTTCGGGGCAGTGGGCGAAAAAAGGGCCTGGACTCAAACCTTAAAAGCGGTTCGTCCCAGGCCCTTTTGTATTCATGACGCAAGTGTTTTGGGCCTACACCTTTTCTATGGTGAGAGCCGCCGCGTTGCCGAAGGCTCCGCACAGGGAGGCCAGGCCGTATTTGCCTTCCGGCTTCTCGGTCTTCATGACGTTTAAAAGGGTGGTGATGATGCGCGCGCCGCTCTCTCCCAGGGGATGCCCAAGGGCCAGCGCGCCGCCCCACATGTTCACCTTCTCGAAGGGCGCGTTGTCGTTGTCGAGGCCAAGCTCCCTTATGCAGGCAAGGGACTGGCTGGCGAAGGCCTCGTTAAGCTCCACTGCCGCGATGTCCTTGGCCGTGAGGCCGGTTTTTGCGAAGAGCTTCTTCACGGCAGGGACCGGGCCCATGCCCATGAGGGTGGGGTCGCAGCCAGCCAGCACTCCGTAGTGGTACTTGTAGGAGTAGGAAAGGCCCATTGCGTCGGCCTTCTTGCGGCTCATGAGAAGAAGGGCGGTGGCTCCCTGGGTGAGGGGCGAGGACGTGGCGGCGGTGACGTTTCCGCCCGGCTTGAAGGGGCTTTGCATGGTGGCCAGCTTGGCCGGGTCCATCTTCTCGCGCACCCACTGGTCGCGGTCCACCAGGAAGGGCTGGCCGTTGTCGTCCAGGCCCATTATGGGCACGATCTCGTTTTTGAACTTACCGGCCTGGGTGGCGGTCCAGGCCTTCTGGTGGCTCCACACGGACATGTTGTCCATGTCGGCGCGGGCGATCTTGTATTCTTCCGCCACTTTTTCGGCGGTGGAGCCCATCATGAGGTCAAGGCCGTTGTAGCGCTTGCCCAGGCGGTGGGGAAAGTCGTAGTTAGCGCCCATGGGCACCTTTTCCATATCTTCCACGCCTGCGGCCAGCATGATTTCGGCCTCGCCCGTTTTAATGGCCCTGGCCGCGTGCATTATGGCGCTCATGCCGCTTGGGCACTGGTTGGTCATGGTGTTGGAGGGAACCGAGTCCGGGTAACCGCCCGCAAGCCAGCTTAAGCGTCCGATGTCCGTCTGAGCGCCTGATATATTTGCGCAGCCCACAAGTACTGCGTCCACGTCTTCGGGCTTCACCTTGGCGTTTCTGGCAAAAATGGCGTCGTAGCAGGCAGTGAGAAGATCATCCGGCCGAAGGCCCCTAAACCAGCCTTTTTCCGCGTGGGCGCGGCCATTGGGGGTGCGGACTGCATCGATGAATACGCATTCTTCCATGACTTGAAACTCCTTTTGATTGTTATGTTTGTTCTGCAAACTGCCTCGCAGCCTCTTCCCGCAGGGCCTTCTTGTTGATCTTGTGAACGTCGGTCTGGGGGATGGAATCGACGATTTTCACCACCTTGGGGACCGCGTACTTGGCGACCCTTTCCGAGAGGTACTTTTTGATGTCGTCTTCGGTGACCGGGCTCGGAAACCCGTCCTTCAGCTTCACGAAAACCGCCACGCGCTCGGAGCCTTCCCGTGCGGGGTCGGGAATGCCGATGGTGGCCGCAAGTTCCACCGCAGGGTTCTCGTAGAGGATGTCGTCTATTTCGCGGGAATAGACCTTGTAGCCGGACACGATGATCATGTCCTTGGTGCGGTCAACGACGGTGAAGTAGCCGTCCTTGTCCACGGTAACCACGTCGCTGGTGTGGACGAAACCTTCGCCGTCCTTGCCGGTTCCTGGGGTGGGCCAGTAGCCCGTCATGGCCTGGGGGCCCCTAAGGAGAAGCTCCCCGCGCTTTCCCGAAAGAACCTCGTCCCAGGAAAGAGGCATCATGGTGTTGACGTCCAGTATCCGAATTTCGGTGTCCGGGTAGGGGATGCCTATGGTGCCGCGCTTTTCGGTCTTGGAGCCGCCCTCCTTTTTTCCGGTGAAGGCCACCAGGAACGACATGGCTTTTGAAAGAACCGTGCCCACCACGCGGGGGCCGGCAAGGCGCAGAAGCCGGTTCAGGAGCCAGGCGTTTCCGGGTATGGTGAGGAGGAAGGTGAGAACCTTGGCCACCGGACGCCCGCCCATCACGCGCAGCAGAAAGGACGTGTTGAGATGGGTGACCGGCCCCATTTCAGAAAGCCCGTAGCCCTCCATGATGCCTCCGCCCGAGGACTTCTCGAAATCCTTCTGGGCCGTGGGGGGCAGCGGCGCGGAGCCCGACATGCCGATGATTCCGGTGTTCTTCATCTTGTCGCCGGCGATTTTCATGAACTGGGTGGGTACGCCGATCTGGATCACGGGCTTTAAGGTGCGTATTATTTCCACCATCCGGTCGGTGTCGCGGGAATCGGGAACCAGAATCTGGTTCATGCCCATGAGTGTCATGGTGTGCATGACCACGTGGCCGTAGGAGTGGAAGAAGGGGACGCCCAGGATAACCGAGGCGGCACCGGCCAGGAGCTTGCCGCCGCCGCCCATGAAGCGGAAGTTCTGGAGCGAGTTGGCCACGGTTCCCCTGTGGGTCAGCATACAGCCCTTGGGAAGGCCAGTGGTGCCGCCGGTGAAAAGAAGGGTTTCCAGATCATTGGCCGCGTCGAATTTGATGTCTGGCGGCTCTGGTGGGGTCTTTGCGATAAGCTCCGACATCCACAGGGCGTCGGAAATTTTGGAGGTCGGCGGAGGGGAGTTCAACGAATAATCGTCGAGCCTCGCCACTATTATATGCTCAACTCCCGCCGCCCTTGCGGACTCGCGGGCGGTCTGGAGGTTTTCATCAAGGCAGATGACGGCCTTGGGGCCGCCGGTCTTGAACTTGTGCACAAGGGCCGCCACCGGCTCCAGGGGGCTTGCCGGAATGTGGACAAGCCCTGCGCGGCTGATGGAGTAGTCGGATATGACGAAGGAGACGCTGGTGGGAAGGAGCGTCGCCACCCGGTCGCCCTTGACCAGGCCCAGCCGTGCAAGCGCTGTTGCGAAGCGGTCAACGTGGTCCTTGATCCCGGCGTAGGATATGAAGCGTTCGCCCTGGATGAAACCAGTCTTGGGATATTTGACCGCAGCCTCGTAAAGAAGTTCGTGAACCGGTATTTCGGGATAAGGTTCAAGGGTTTTGGGAATTCCGAATACCTCGTATTCCTTGTGCCACGGAAGCGCTTTAATCACGGATGAAATCCTTTCAGGCCATAACAGGCTGTCGAAAAACGCGATCTGCTGTGTTGTGCATCGCCTCGCGGCTCGGTCACGTACAAAAGCGTACGCTCCCTCGCCACTCGCTCGCACGCCTTGCAGCTCATAGTTTTTCATCAGCCTGTTCGTGTCGAGTTTCTCAACAGGCTTATAAGTGAAAAAAATAAGAAAGCCCCGGCGGCTTACGGTGAAAGGATTTCCGCCGCGCCCTCCGCCCCCCATGCAGCAGTCGCGGCCAGCAGTTTTAAAGGCTCGCCGCACAAGTTTAAAAACATTTGCCTTTTTCGTATCTTATCGGGACCGGCAGGTCAATGCCCGCCGACTCTTCCGAAACACCGGCCCGGCGGACGGCCCTTTATCCACCGTGGGCCGCCCGCCGGACTGCGCCGTCATATCAGGCGCATTGCAGCGTCTTATTCACCCCCTCAAATCGAGCCCCGTACAAGCGAGCTGAAAGCGATGAACTGCAAGGCGTGCGGGACGACGTCCACCCAGTCTCATCTTTTGCTTTTCCCACTCCCGCCCTGATCGAGTCTCGGACAGGCGAGCTGAAAGCGATGAGCTGCTAAGGTTGGCGAGGAGGGCGGGAAGGACGCGTACTAAAAGTACGCGACGCGCCGCCCGACGATGCCTGACACAGCAGATCGCGCTTTCAGTTCGCCTGTTAGGTAAACAAAGGCTGGGTGCTCATGGCAAAGGCCATGTCGCCTTCGATCTTCATGAGCCCGGACATGAACAGGTTTACCGGGTTCTGTTCCTTGCGGATAAGGGCCGCCGAGTCGGTGGTCTTCATCCTGAAGGTGCATTTCGGGGCTTCGCCGCCGTTGAAGGTGGCGTTGATGGTGAAGATGGAGCCGTCGTCATTGGTAAGAACGGCGATCATGCTGCCTTTCAGGCGGTTCAGCACCTCGTACTTCTGCTTGGAAAGGTCGTTCTGGATGCCAAGGAGCATGTCCAGGTTCTGGGTTGCGATCATGCGGTTAAGGTCGTCCTCGCTCACCTTGATGAGGACCATGGGGTTGTCTATGGCGGCCTCGGACACGTTGAAGTCCGCGCCGTCTTTCACGTCGTAAGAAACGATCTTGCCGGAAATGTCCAGAACCAGGGTGAAGCGGGTGCCGACCAGTTCGGCTGCGCGGCCCGACGCTGCGATGACTTCCTTGGCCATCTTGGGGGCGAAATCGGTGAGAAGCGCATGGATGGATATGTCGGTGGGAACGTTCATCGAAAAGCCTCCTTGTTGAGTTTTGGTGCATGATTGAAAGGTGGTTTTTTGGACGCCGCCCCCGTGGAACCTGTCAGTCGGTTCCCAGCATCCCCTTTTTAAGGTCTTCGTTCACCGGCCTGTCGCCAAGCCAGATGCCGAAAACCGCGCGCTTGAATGTAAGGCCCGGAGATTCGCCCGCGTACCTGCCGTTTATGGTGCAGACGATTCCGCGACCGGGATGATAGATCAAGTCCACTATGTCGTTTCTGTTCAGGGTCTTTGGCAGAAGGCTCAACAGGTGCGCTATGTTGTCCTTTATAGGGGCGGTGTTGCCCTTGGTGGAACTCTCGAAGCCCTTGCCGAGCATTTCCGCCATGTCCTTGCCGTCAACCTTCTTGTAGACAAAGTGCATTCTTACGCCCATCACCTCGTCGCTCGAAACGATGCGGTTCCAGTCGGAATCCCGTTTCTGGAGGTAAAGGGCGCACACGTAAATCTTGAAGCCGAACTTCTTCCGAAAGCCCGCGCCGTTCAAAACAAGCTGTTTAGAGCCCGCCGACAGAGAGTCGGGAAGTGTCACCGGGCCGAACACCCTTGCGGGCGCGCTTTTGGCCAGAAAGGAAAAAACGAGAAAAACTGCGAGCAAGGCCATAAATTTTTGACGCGTCATTGTGAATCACCCTTCTATCTAATTATGGTTGCTTGATGCTTGACAGCCGAAAATTGATATGACATTATCTAGACTGACATGTCAGTTTATATATTTTCGGCGCCGGCCCTTGTCAACAAAAAAATTCCGCCCTTGCACGAAATCCGGTTAGGGATTAATGCTTACGGCGGTTCTTCTGATACACGAAACCGAGGGAAAGATCAAAACACAATGAAACCCGAAGACAGAAAGGCCGTCATCCTGGAGTGCGCCAAGCGCCTGTTTTCCAAAAACGGCTATTTCGCCACCCAGATTTCGGACATCATCGAAGAAGCCGGTATAGCCAGGGGTACGGTTTACCAGTATTTCAAGAACAAGGACGACATTTTCATCACCCTTTTGGAGGACTACTACGCCAAGTGGGAAAAGGTGATGGAGGAGATCGACGGCGATCTGGACCTTGTGAATATAACCGCCCGGCAGTACCTGGAGTATCGGATCAGGAAGAATCTGAAATTTTTTGCGGACGACCGGGACCTTTGCAACATACTGCTTCGCATGGGCCTGGGCCTTCCGGGGCACCTGGAGGGGGTGGTGCGCCGGTTCGAGACGAGGATTTTGAACGTCACCATAAAGGATTTCGAGCTTGGCCAGCGAAACGGCCACGTGAAGCCGGGGCTTGATCTGGAGCTTGCCGCCAACCTGTTTTCAGGGGCGCTTTTACGGGCTGCATATTATTACTTCGGGCGCACCAGGAAAAACGCCGCCATAGTCGATGTTGAAAATGCCACCCGTCAGATAGCGGAAATAATCGCGCCGGGAATTTTCGTGCCCGATGAGTTTCTTCCGGCCTCCCCCTTCGGACCCGCCCAGGTCGCGCCGGGCGAACCGGCCGCATCAGGCGAAAAGGGTAAAGCTTAATTCCAGCGGGCACCGGGTTCCGGGCGAGCTCATTTGGGCCTTTATAACAGGCAGCCAGAACGAAAGGCTCTCCTTTTTCTGATCCGAAAAAAGCGCCGGGGCCTGGAAATCGCCGTCCAGGCCGATTATCACGCCGCCCCCCTCCCTGCGGACCGAAAGATTCAGGGCCACATCCTTCCTCGCGGTTTCCATCACGCTTTCAAGGCTTAGAAAAAGCACCAGCAGAAGCCCGAAGGGGTCGGTGGCGCAGGCGATGGGCTCCTGAACCGGCGATAGGCCGAGCCGGAAGCCCCGCCTTTCCACGAACCTGAAGGAAAGCGCGCAGAAGAAGTCGAGCTCCTCCCAGAGGTTCACTTCCTTCAGGGGCTCATCCGCGCTGTGGGCGAACCTGTTGAGCCTCTTGGCGATGACGTCGGCCCGCTGAATCTGCTCTGCCATTTTGGAGGAGAGCCTCGTAAGTTGGGCCGGGTCGAGAACCCTGCCTTTCTGGGCCGCCAGCCCCAGGTCCCCGAAAAGGCCCGCGATCTCTGAAATCACGGCCAGAACGTTTTTCATCTCGTGGGAGATGGAGGCCGCCATGCGGCTGAAATATACCAGCCCTTCGCGGGCCGGGTCGCTGCCTTCCGGGTTTCGGTTCATTTGGGCCGCCGATTTTTTTTGGATTGGGTGAATGGAGCGAAGGCCTGAAACATCGACCAGTCATGGGGTTTTCAAACGTTCTTCCCCGCCTCGATGGCCGCCATCTTCATTTTTTCCACAAGCACGTCTATTTTTACGGGCTTCATGAGGTAAAACGAGGCTCCGGCGGCCCGGCCCGCGTCCCGGTCCTCCTCCGAACCGTGCCCGGTGAGAAAGACGAAACCGGGGCCGGGGGATGTCTCCTTTATTTTCTGCATCACCGAAAGGCCGGAGACGCCGGGCATTTTCATGTCCAGGACGATTACGTCGTAGGCGACTGCGGCGGCCATCTCGACGGCCTTTTTTCCGTCGGTGGTCCAGTCCGCCTGGATGCCCCGGAAAAAAAGGCGTTCCGCCAGGGCCGAGACCAGCTCGCCTTCGTCGTCAACAAGTAAAACCCTCATGGCTTGGCCTTCGGTCATCATGTTTTGCTCACTGGATTCGTTTTTATCGGAAGAGTTATCGTGAACGTGGTGCCAAGGCCGACCTGGCTTTCCACCTCTATGTTGCCCCCCAGCTTTTTTACTATGCCGTAGGTTATGGAAAGCCCAAGCCCGGTTCCCTTGCGGCCCTTGGTTGAAAAGAAGGGCTCGAAGATGCGCTTTATGTTTTCTCGGCTTATGCCGCAACCGTCGTCGCTGATTTTTATGGCCACGAGGTTTTCGCCGGTGCGCGAAATGGATATGCCGATGTTCCCACCTTCCTCCACGGCGGCGAAGGCGTTGTTGATTATGTTGAGAAAGACCTGCTGGAGCTGGCCCCGGTCGCTCTCGATGGCCGGAAGGTCCTCCTCGGCCACGAGATTTGTCTTGATGTTCCGGTACTGGGACTCCTTGTCCAGAAAGCCCAAAACCTCTTTCACCAGAGGCTCCAGGTAGAGGGTTTCGGTTTTTACGTCGATGTGCCGGGCAAAACCCAGAAGCCTGTGGGTTATCACCGAACAGCGCTCCACCGATGCCATCACCGAATCGGCAATTTCGGTCACCTTGGCCCGGTGGGGAAAGTCCGGGGACACCATCATCATGTCCTTTAAAAGTCCGGTTTTTTCGCCGATTATGGCCAGGGGGTTGTTGATCTCGTGGGCGACCCCGGCTGCGAGGCGGCCAAGGCTTGCCAGCTTGTTGGTGTATTCGGCCTTGTGGAGAAGCACCTCCCGGCGCTTGTCCGCCTCGTAAATGCGGGCCACCATCTTGGTGAAAACCGCGAGTACCACGCAAAGTATTCCCAGAACGGACAGGATGAAGAAAATCACCAGTTTCTTGCGAAGAGACACCCATCCCGAAAAAAAGTCGGGCGTGGTTTTTGCCAGCACGAAGACAAAGGGCGAATCCACCACCGCGTGATAGCCGATGGTGAGACGCCTGCCCGTTCCATCCTTTGTCCTTACCGTTTCGGGCTTTTCCGAGGGCGGCGGGAGAGCCAGCGGGTACGTTCCCAATATTGGGCCGTAAAGCCTTGACGGCGTCTGGAGCCTGCCCGCAAGGCTCACTATGAATGCGTCGGAACTGTCCTTTTCCGTGGCCGAGCGGGCCAGCTCGTTGAACACGTCGGTATCGATGGTGGCCCGCAAAATGAAAAAGTCGCCGTTTGGCTTCTCATGGCGCACCGCTATGATGAAATGCGGATAATTGCGGTATCCCTTGAAGACCTCGCTTACATATTCGCCGCGAATGACGGTTTCCTTGAACCATTCCTGGTTCTTGTAATTTTTTCCGGTAAGGTTGTACGGCCCTACGTAAACGTGCTGGCTGCCGTCGGAATCGATGAGCCCGATATCGATGAAGCCTCCGAAGGCCCTTTTAAGATTGACCAGTATGTTCCCAAGCATCGGGCGGGAGGCCATTTCTTCGGCGCTATGCTCGGAAACCACGAACCTTAGGGCGCTTTTTCTTTCGGAGATGAAAAAGGAGACGCTGCGGGCGGAATTTCCGGTCAGCCTTTCCAGGGGAGCCACCATTTCGGAGGCCAGGGCGCGGTGGTACTCGTAGAGATTGATTATGGCCATGATGGCCAGGGGCACGATGGAGACTCCCACCGTCATCACCACCGTGATCAGCCACATGCGGCGGTAGTTGCGTATCGGGCGAGGGCCGTCGGACTCCTTTTCGGGCCTTTTCCAGAAATCGGGAACAAGACGGTTCATTATGCCCATGACGGTCTTTCGCAAGCCAGGTGGGAAAGACACCGGCAAATGCGGCGTTCGTTTTTCCCGGGGCCTGTTCAGCCCCTCTTTTCACGCGCCTTCTCGTTGGCAAGGCGCATGGTTTCGGCAAGCACATCGATATTGACCGGTTTTTCCAGGTAGGCGAAGGCCCCCAGCTCCCGGCACACTGCCTCGTCCCTGGCCGAACCATGACCGGTCAGGATTATCACCTCCACCCTGGGATGGTCCTGCTTCACCCGCCGCAGAACCTCTATGCCGTTCATGCCCGGAAGGTTTAAGTCCAGTAGCATCACCTCCGGCTCGTCGTCGCAGACGAAGCTGATGGCGTCTTCTCCATTATACACCACGGCGCTTCCCACGTCCCGCATGGAAAGCCTGTCCGAAAGGGTTTCCACGAACTGGCGCTCGTCGTCCACCAGAAGCACCCGGCTTGGCAGGGAAAAATCAGCCTTGCGATAGATGTCTGGCTTGTGGAATTCCGGCCCCACCTTCACCGTAACCGATTTGACGCCCGAAAGCCCGGTAACAGTGGTTTTTATTTCCTCTTCCAGCCTGGAAAGCATCAGCACATGCTGGTTTATGGTTACGGTGACGGCCCCGTTCTCCGCCGTGACCGCAACGTCGTGGCCTTCGGCTGCAAGAGCCGCCGCAACGTGCGCCGAAAGCGCGAAATCGGCGGCCTTGGCCATCGACTGGCTGGTTGCCAGCACCACGTCCTTGCGGGCGTTGGCTATGATCATGTCCGCCGCTTCTTTGGGCGAATGCCTGTCCATTGAAAGGGTGATGTCGTAGAGGCTGGCGGCGAAAGGGTCGCTGAGGCCCAGGTGACCGGCGAGGCTTAAGAGCCTTTCGTCGTCGCGCTTGATTTCCTTCTGGGCCGTGGCTTCGTCAAGGCCCTCGTTTTTGGCCTGGGCCAGCCTGAAGTCGTGGGAAGCGGAAATGCATACCGAAAGCACGTGGGGAACGGCCCGTGGAAAAAGCAGGGCCGCGTTTCCCGTAACCACCAGCCGGTCCTTTTGAACGAGTTCGGACACGGCGACGGCGGCGCGGCTTATATTGATCTCCCTTTCCCTGGTGAACCGGTTGAAGGCCGAAACCTTGCCGGACAGGGTTTTGAGAATTTTTTCAGGCGGTACGTTGAAGCGCCTGGCCGCCAGCGCCGCCACTTCGGTATCGCCCGCAAGGTCGCAGCCAAGGCCATTGGCGATGATTCCGGCCAATTCCGATACCTTGCAGTGGGAGGGTGCGAAAACGGAAATTATTGCCATTTGGAAAGTCCTTGTCTCGCGGGCGTAGGGTTTCCCGGCTCGTTATCAGTCTATTTCTTCCCGCTCTTGGTCTTGGCCGTGGCCGCTTCCATCACGGAGGTCAGTTTCTCGATGTCAACGGGCTTTTCGAGATAGGCGAAGGCTCCCATTTCCATGACCCGTTTTTCATCCTGGGCCGAGCCCTGGCCGGTCAGAACTATGACCTCAACTTCGGGATGCCTTGTCTTTACTTCCTGCAAGACTGCGAATCCGTCAACTTCCGGCATCCGAAGATCCAGAATCATCACCTCCGGGGTTTCCATGGCGACCCTGGAAAGGGCCGATCTGCCGCTTGTGGCTACATGTGTCCCATAGTCGCGCATGGCGAGCCTTTGGGACAGGTTCTCCACAAAATCGGCCTCGTCATCCACAAGAAGGATTCTGGAGAGCTTTTTCCAGTCCTCGGCCTTGAGGCCCCCGCCCGCCGCAGAGGCCAGGAGGCACACCGTGGTTAAGGGGCAGTCGGTTTCGTCGGAATCCTTGTGCGCGTCGCCCCAGATGGCCTCTATGGCCATTGCCTGGAGGGGATAAATGCTGTCCTCGCCTATGGTCTCGTAAAGGTGGGTGCGGCGCATGACGGCAAGGACGTTTTCCTTCACCCCGGAAAAGCAGATTTTCACCCCGGCGCTTCTCACCCTGAGAACCAGGAGGGACAGGGCCTCCTCGCCCGATGCGTCCATGTCGTTTATGCCGTTGGCGACTATTAAGATGTGTTTCAGCCTTGGCATGGAGCGCATCCGGGCGGTTACCTGGTCTTCCAGGAAACTTGCGTTGGCGAAAAAGAGCGGCCCGTCGAAACGGATCACCGCTATGTGCTCGCAGTCCTTGAGTCCGAAGCACTTGGAGTCCCGCAAAGAGCGGTCCGGGTGCATGGCGAGCGTGGCCACGGTGGGCCTCATGCTTTTGTAAAGGAAGACGCCCAGGGAAAGCGCCACGCCCACGAAGATGCCCTTGTCCAGGTGCGGGGCGAAGGCCAGGGTGGCCAGGAAGGTGATGATTGAAATCGCGCCGTCGTACCACTGGGCCTTCCAGGCGTGAACGAAACCCGAAACGTTGACGAGGCCGATAACCGCCATCATGATGACGGCGGCCAGCACCGACTGGGGCAGATTATACAGGAACCTGGTGAAAAACAGCAGGGTGATTAAAACTATCAGGCTTGTGACCACCGACGACATGCCGGTGACGGCCCCTGCCGACAGGTTTACGGCGCTTCGGGAAAAGGAGCCCGAAACCGGGTAGCTCTGGGAAACGGCCCCCACCATGTTGGCGATGCCCTGGCCGATAAGCTCCTGGTTGGGGTCCAGGCGCTGCCCGGTCTTGGTGGCCATTGCCTTGGCTATGGAGATCGCTTCCATGAAACCCAGTATGGCGATTATCGCGGCAAAGGGCAAAAGCTTCATCATGGTGGAAACAGAGGCATGGGGCAGCCTGAAGGAGGGCAGTTCAGCCGGAATCTCTCCCACAACCGCTCCTCCGCCGATCATGGTGACTCCGCCGTCGGGCTTGCCGGACGAGTCGAGGGCCTTGTCCTTCAACAGCTTATTGCCCACCTTTAAGCGGTAAACGTTGGACTCCACCGGCTCGCCCGTCGCCTTGTCCTTGAACTCGAAGGCCGTGGTTCCGTCCGGGCGCTTCACAAGAAGGAAGAGCATGGAGCGCATCTCCTCCCGGTACTTGGCGGCAAACTCCTTGGCCTGGGCCGAGCGCAGGGCCAGCACCTCGACGTTGTTGACCAGTTCAATGTGCGCCATGGAATGTTTGCCGTGCTTTTTTGCAGCCTCGTCCACCTTCAGGGAGAGCGCCGTGTTGAGTTTTCCGATTTCCTCTATGGAGTTCACCTGGGCGTTGAAGGCGGCTACAAGGGCCTGGGTTTCGGCGGGAAGCTCGGCGAAGGCGGCCTTTTTGTCATGTTTGAAGCCCATGAATGAGGCCGCCGTAACCGCCAGGACAACAGCCACCAGCACGTTGGGTATGCGCGGGTTGATCTTCCGAAGGCTCCACATAAGGCCGAAGGCAATTATCCCCATTATGAGGCTCGGCCAGTGTATATAGACTGCTGCGGCCTCCACCACCCTTATTATGGTCTCGTAGTGATGCGGGGCGTTATCCACGTAAACCCCGAAAAAGGACGCAAGCTGGCTTGTTGCTATGATGATGGCCGCAGCGTTGGTGAAGCCGTTCACCACCGGGTGGGAGAGGAAATTCACCACCAGCCCCAGCCTCAGCACCCCCAAAAGGAACTGGAACAGGCCCACCACCACTGCGAGAACGATTGCGTAGGCGATGAAATCCGGGCTTCCGGCGGTGGCCAGAGGGGCGAGGCTGGCCGAGGTCATCAGGCTCACCACCGCCACCGGGCCGGTGGCAAGCTGCATGGATGAGCCGAAGAGCGAGGCCAGCATGGGCGGCAGGAGCGCGGCGTAAAGCCCGTAATAGGGCGGAAGCCCGGCAAGCTGTGCGTAGGCCATCGACTGCGGGATCAAAACCAGGGCCACGGTGATTCCGGCTATGGCGTCGGCCTGGAACTTGGCCTTGGAGTAGGATGCGAACCAGGCGAGAAATGGAAAGATACGAGTGAGCATTGATATCGGGTCCGGAAGATGTAGGGGTTATGGGCAGTTACATGGATGAATTTCCCCGCTTAACCGGCGATGAAACAAATTGAAACTATTGGGAAAATTCCTGGAGATAATAGAAGGCGGGGAAAAACCCTGTCAAGGAAAAAAGGGTAATTGGGAAAAAATTTGGAACAAAATGAGTCACGTCTCAGGGGCGAAAAAAATTGCTTTGCTTGCCCGGCCATGACAGTGCGTAAATCATTGCAACCTTGTATGTCAAAAATTTCTTGGCTTGCAGATGACCTCTCTTATCTTGATGTCAAAGACGTCAGACTGGTTGGCGGGTTTCAGAATCAGGGCCGCGTCCGCGCCCCTTGCGGAGCCGCCTATGGATACGACATCATTTCCTGTAAGCACCCCGGCGTCTGCGGCCATTATGGCCACCTCCACCGCCACCTTGACGCCCTGGCCGAAAAGCCGCAGAACCTCGGCCATCACCAGCACGGGATACACCCCTGAAAACTTCTTGGCGAATGAGCGCTCCACGCCCGACAGGGCATGGGTGGCCTGCACCACCTTCGCCCCACGGGTTTCCAGAACGGCGCGGGCGTCGGGCGGCATCAGGGTCTCGAAGGGTTTCCTGAATCCGCAGTGGTAGGTTACGGCGATCACCGAAAAACCGTCGAAAACGTCCAGCACCCTGTTGGCCGTGGCCCCCGTGGTGGTGGCCACCACCACTTCTTTCAGGCCCAGTTCAACTGCGCGTTCATGGGCGAGCCGGATGGCCGCGTCGGTGTTTTCTTTTCCGGGTGAATCGAACAGGTTGTTCATGTCCGCCTCCCTTGGGTATCAAGTATTGGGAATGCCTTATTTTAATCCTGCGGCCTGGCCTATGGCAAGGAATTCCGGATGTCGGCCAGTGCTTGCGGCGGATTAGGTAATTATCGGTTTCAAACCACGAAACCGCTGTCGCAGCCAGGATGGCCGCAAAAAAAAGAGGAAGCGCCCCTGGTATTTAATCTTCGGGCGCTTCCTCATGAACGGGGCCTGGATTTATGGTCCGGGCTGCGTCAAACTACATCAGGGTATTGATGAAGCACTTGGGAACCACCGGGGCGGGCGGAATGACCGCGCCCACTTCGTAGCGCCATATCACTCCGGCTCCCGCGTTGCCGCCCGCTTGGGTAATGCCGTAAAGGTAGGAGCCGGACAGGATGGGCGTTTCGGCATTCGGCCAGAAACCGTCGGAGCCTGCCACTGAAACGAATTCGTGAACAAGCGCAAATCCGGTCCCGTCGGTGGCGATGGAGAAAAGAACGCCGCTGTCGGCATCCCCGCCGAATTGAGTCGTGCCGTAGAGCTTCCCGTTCCTAAGCGCGAGTCCGCCGTATGGGCTTGATCCGTCGTTAACTCCTCCGGCGAATTCGTGCATAAGGGTGAAGCCGGTTCCATCCGTGTTCATGGAAAAAACGACGCCGAGGTCGGAGTCTCCGCCGGTGGGGGTCATGCCGTAGAGCTTGCTGCCAGAAACCAGAACCGAGGAGTACGGATTGTTTCCGTCGTTCACGCCCCCTGCAAACTCGTGAATAACGGTGTAAGCGGAGCCGTCCTTGTTCATCGAGAAAACGACGCCCCTGTTGGAGTCGCCCCCCTCGGAGGCCATGCCGTAAAACTTGGTTCCGGAAAGGGTCAGGGAACCCATGGGGTATTGGCCGTCGTCAACACCGCCCGTGAAGCCGTGCAGAAGCTGAAAACCGGTTCCGTCGGTCTTGACGGAAAAGATCGCACCTTTATAACTCACCGGCCACTGCGGATTTTGTTGTGCCATGCAGTAAATCCTGCCGTTGTCAAGAATGGGGGTTCCCACCGGAAATGCCGGGTCTGCCGGATCAAGGCCGAAGTCGTAAACCAGGGAAAATCCGGTCCCATCGGTGTTCATTGACCAAATTACACCACCGTTTGTTGTCCCTCCGAAGGTGGTTACGCCGTAAAGCTTGGTGCCGGAAAGTACCGGCGCTCCCTGCGGGTCCGCGCCGTCAGGCCCGCTGAAGCTGAAAAGCTGGGCGTAGCCGGTTCCGTCGATATTCGTGGAAAAGATGCTTCCCCGGTTGTTCGCTCCGCCGGTTGTCGTCATGCCATATAGCTTCGAGCCATCCGTGGCCATTTGCTGGCATGTTGAACCGGATCCTTCCAGAGGCTGGTCCTGCAAGTTATGAAGGATGGTGTACTTGGGGTCGGGGACCGGTCCCGGAATGGCCAGCAGGCCGGCCGCCGTTACGCACAGAGCGCAAAAAACGGCCAGGGTCAAAACGATTCTCTGTTTCATCAATATCTCCTTTTGAATTGAAATGTTGAGCCAATACCAATGCGGCTAATGGGTTGATTTCCGTCTGTTTAACCAAAAGCGTCCGTGACTGATCAGTGCCCGAGACTGTGATGAGGAAGGCACCGATATGCAAACAGGGCCTTTAGCCCAATAATTTTCTTATTTTTATAATATTAATTGTAGGCTCACAAGAATTAATTTGGTATTAGCGGATAACTGCTGAACAAAGTGAAAATTATTTTTATTAAAGAATAACTATTTGTAATTGCAATAAAACAGAAAGGCCCCGCAAGTTTTTAAGCCTTACGGGGCCTTCTGCAAAAAGCGGGATATTTCCTAGGGCTCTCCTAAGAGGCCTGATGCCTTCTCCAGATGCCCATAAGAAGCGCAATGGCGGCTTCCGGGTTTGGGGACTTGTTCACCGCACGAACCACGGCGAAGTTTCGCGCGCCATGCGAAATGACATCCGGCAGGTTTTTTTCGTCGATTCCGCCTATGGCCACCGCCGTGAGGGGGGATGAGCGGATGATTTCGCCCATCCTTTCAAGCCCAACCACCGGGTCCGGGTTTTCCTTGGTGGGGGTTGAAAAGACCGGGCCGACGCCTATATAGTCGGGCGCAAGGAGTCGCGCAGCCTTCTCCTGGTCCTCGTTGTGGGTGGAAAGCCCGAAGATTTTTCCGGGGGTTTTCCAGATGGACCGGGCCTCTGCAATATCCATATCCTCCTGGCCCAGGTGCACCCCGTCGGCGTCGGACTCCATCGCCACCCTCAAGTGGTCGTTCACGATGAAAACGGTTCCCGTGCCTGCGGTTATTTTCCGGAGAGCAAGGGCGGTCTTCAGCACCTCTGCTTCCGGGCGCTTTTTGATGCGAAGCTGAAGATACCGCACACCTTGCAACACCGCCGCGCGGGCGCAGGCCCCGTAACCCGCCACAGGGTCGGTGAGAATGAGGTAGAGACCGAATGCGT
Organism: Deltaproteobacteria bacterium; assembly: GCA_016235345.1. Classification (NCBI taxonomy): domain Bacteria; kingdom Pseudomonadati; phylum Myxococcota; class Myxococcia; species Deltaproteobacteria bacterium. The sequence continues at coordinate 47,132 of JACRLG010000002.1, forward strand.
CAGGCATTCAAATCCTCCAGGATCATCTTTGCCACCTTGCGGCCCGAAAGGAACATCCCGCCGAAAATGGGGCCCATACGGAATCCGCCGGAGACGTTGTTGGCGGCCATGCCGCTTGCGTACAGGCCAGGGTAGAGGCGCTTGGTGTTCTCCACGGTGGAAGCCTCGCCAAGCTCCATCCACATGGGCTTTTCGCCCATTATTCCGCCGGTTTCGGTGTCAAGGCGGATTCCGGCCTTTTTTGACGCGACGTTGCAGATTTCAGCAGGATGCCCGGTTCCGTCCACAACGGCGCGGGTCATGATGACCAGGGGGTCGACGTGCAGGCCCTCGCGCAGAACCGATGTCCAGTTCACAACAAGCCCGCAGACCCTGTTCTCCCGCACCGCGATGTCTTCCACGGAAACCGAGTTGAAAAAGGTGACCCCCGCCTTTTTCGCGCCGAAGATGAGCCCTGAGGCCACCTCCACGGAATCCGCCGTATGGTAGCCGTCTCCGGCTGGGGCGTAGGAGATGCCGAAATCGTCCAGTATGGGAAGCGCCTCGTCCTGCACCACTATTTCATTGAAGAGCATTCCGCCGCCCCAGACTCCGCCGCCCGGCGCGAGCCTGCGCTCGAAAATTGCCACTTTTTTTCCGGCCTTTGCAAGGTCGCGGGCGGCCACGAGGCCGCTTGGCCCTGCCCCCACTATGGCCACGTCGATTTCAAGGTTGGCCTTCAATTTTTTGAAGTAGGAGTTGACGATTGCCAGGGTGATTTTTTCTTCCATCGGTTTTCCTTTCCTAACGGCCTGTCATAAAACTGGCTGTAAGGCCTGGCTAAAAACGATGAAATGCAAGGAGTGTGAAAAGCCAATGAGCAAGCGTACTTTTTCGTACGTGGCGGAATTGGCTTTGAAGCACGACACCGCAGTTCGCGTTTTTGGACAGGCCGAAAAAAAAAGGTTCCCGTATGGGAACCCGTAAGGCCTACGCCTTTTTCCGGAGCCAGGTTCCCTACGCCGGTATTAGCCGGATCAGGTTCAATGGGTATGATCTCAGCCCGAAGTTTTCGGGCACCCCAAAGGCCGGAGAAATTTTCTTTTCCTTTCTGACACGAAAAACATGGCCTGTAAAGAATTTTTTCCCGGAATGGCCTATATAAAAAGAGAAAAGTAAAACTCAGAACATGAAAACCAAGTGTTTTCAGGCAGGAGGAAAGAGCTATCACTTCTGATAGTCAAGATTGAGTCAATGTTTTCCTCAGGAACTGTTTCAAACAAACTTCGGGCAGATATTGTCCGCGTGGGCCGAATGATCTTTCGCAGACAGCGCCTCGACTCAAAGCAGCTTGCTTTCCGGGGCCTTAAGGGCTATCCTCGCCCTGTTTGCAATGGCGGAGCATCCGGCCAAAGATGTCCTGTATCAAAAGGCTTGCCGATGGTCCGCAAGGATTCTTAAAACATAAGTCCCGGAATGGCCCATGAGATTTCTTTCAATGCTGTTGTGTACGGTTCTGGCGCTTACGGCTTTTTCCTGCAAAAAACAGGCTCCCGAAAACCAAAAGCCCAAGGAACGCCCGCCCGCGCTGATTTCGGCCAGCCCAGCCGAAGCGCGTGAAATTCCGGTGCGCCTTACGGCCATCGGAACCGCCGAGGCCGTGTCCACGGTTTCAATTAGCAGCCGGGTGGAGGGGGCCATAGAGGCCGTCCACTTCACCGAAGGGCAGGACGTGAAAAAGGGCGACCTTCTCTTCACCATGGACCCAAAACCATTCCAGGCGGCCCTTGACGGGGCCCTGGCCAACCTCGCGCGGGAAAAGTCCCTTCTTGAGCAGTACCGAAGGGACCGGGACCGGGCCGAATCAATCTATAAGCAGGATTTCATAAGCAGGCAGGACTACGACGCAGCTGTGACCAAGGCGGCTGCCCAGGAATCGGTGATAGCCTCCTATCAGGCTGCTGTTGACCAGGCGAAGCTGAAGCTCGATTACTGCGCCATAAGAAGCGCAGTTTCGGGCCGCACCGGAAGCCTTGCCGTAAACGCCGGAAACGTGGTGAAGGCCGACCCGGCGAGCGTGCTGGTGGTGATAAGGCAGATGGAGCCGATAAACATACGGTTCAGCGTACCCCAGAAGGAGCTTTCCGCCATCAGAAAGGCCGCAGCCTCCAACACCTTGAAGGTCACGGCCAGGGTTTCGGGCGGCCCAGAGGAAGGACAGGGCGGCAGCCTGGCCTTTCTGGACAACCAGGTGGACGCATCCACCGGAACAGTGATGCTGAAAGCCGTCTTCCCCAACAGGGACCGCTCCATGTGGCCGGGCCAGTTCGCGGACGTGACCCTCGATATCGCCACCATCAAAGACGCCGTGGTGATCCCGGCCAGGGCGCTCCAGAACGGCCCCAAGGGCCCCATCGTGTTCAAGGTGGCAAAGGACATGACGGTGGAAGTCTTTCCGGTGGTCCCTGGCGAAACCCTGGGCGAGGACATGGTGATAACCGAAGGCGTTCTGCCCGGCGACCTCGTCGTCACGGAAGGGCACCTTACCTTGAAGCCCGGAGCCAAGATCAAGCTGGCCGAAGGCCTGCGGGGCGCGGAGTCCGAACCGGGCGCGGCTGGGAAGGCCTCGCACTGACAAAGAGGGACGGCCCCCGTTGAACAGGATCAGCCTGTTTCAGATTTTTCTTTCAGGAATGCGAAACGAGTCGCCATGAGCCCCACAGAGCTTTTCATAAAGCGGCCCGTAATGACCACTCTGGTCAGCGTGGGCATGTTGCTTTTCGGAGTGATGGGCTATCTGTTCCTCCCGAACAGCAATCTTCCGGCCATAGATTACCCCACCATCCAGGTGTCGGCTTCCCTTCCGGGCGCGAGCCCGGAAACCATGTCAACCTCGGTGGCCACGCCTCTTGAGAAGCAGTTCTCGGCCATAGACGGCCTGGCATCCATGAGTTCCACCAACATCACGGGCCAGACATCCATCACCCTTCAGTTCAACCTCACAAGAGACATCGACTCGGCGGCCCAGGACGTCCAGAGCGCCATTTCGGCGGCAAAGCTGCCTGCGGCCATGCCCAACCCGCCCAACTACCGGAAGAGCAACCCCACCCAGAGCCCGGTCTTTTTCATCTCCATGTATTCGGACACCATGCCCCTTTACCGGGTGAACGACTACGCCCAGACCCTGGTGGCCCGCCGGATTTCAACCATCAAGGACGTGGCCCAGGTCAACGTTTACGGCGAGCAGAAATACGCCGTTCGGGTGCAGCTCGATCCAACGGCCATGACCTCGGTGGGCGTGGGCATAGGCGAGGTGGTGTCGGCGGTGCAGGAGGCCAACACCAATCTTCCTTCCGGCACCCTGGACGGCGAAAAGGGCGGGCTCACCATCCAGGCACCGGGACAGCTCACAAGGGCCCTCCAGTACCGGGACATCATAGTCAGCTACAGAAACGGCTCTCCTGTGCGGATAAGGGACGTGGGCGACGCCGTGGACGGGGTGGAATCGAACAAAAGCGGCACCTGGTGGAAGGACCGCCAGGTCCTGATGCTGGCCATACAGACCCAGCCCGGAGCCAACACCATAGAGGTGGTGGACGCCATAAAAAAGGCCCTTCCCCACATACGCGGCGAGGTGCCTAACGCCATAACCCTCGAAGCGGTCTACGACAGGAGCCTCACCATAAGGGAGAGCCTTAACGACGTGCAGTTCACCCTGCTTCTGGCCGTCATCCTGGTGGTGGGGGTGGTCTTCATTTTTCTGCGCAACATCAGGGCCACCATCATAACGAGCCTTGCGGTCCCCATGTCGCTCATCACCAGCTTCGCCGTGATGTACCTGCTGGACTACAGCCTGGACGCCCTCTCCCTCATGGCTCTCACCCTCGCAGTGGGCTTTGTTGTGGACGACGCCATCGTCATGCTGGAAAACATAGTCCGCCACGTAGAGATGGGAAAAAAGCCCATGGAGGCCGCCATAGACGGAGCCAGGGAAATCGGCTTCACCATCATCTCCATGACGCTCTCCCTGTGCGTGGTCTTCCTGCCGGTGGTGCTCATGACCGGCATGGTGGGCCGCATACTCCAGGAATTCGCCGTCACCATCACGGTGGCCATCCTGGTTTCAGGCTTCGTCTCCCTTTCCCTCACCCCCATGCTGGCAAGCAGGTTTCTGGGCCATTACGGGCATCACGAGGAAGGGAAAGGCCCTAAAAGGAAAAAAATTCTCGTAAGCATATACAACCGAATTCTCGTTTTCGCCCTTGGGCACAAATTTCTCACCATAATCATTTTCTTAGGCACCCTGTGGGGCACGTTCCAGCTTTTCGGCATGGTCCCCAAGGGATTCATACCCCCGGAGGACCGGGGAATCTTCATGTGCCGAACCCGCGCCGACCAGGGCATCAGCTTTTCCGCCATGAAGGAGAAGATGGCGGCCCTCGCGGACATCATAGGCAAGGACCCGGACGTCACCTTCGCCATGCCGGTCATAGGCCGGGACGCCTCAAATTCCGCCATGCTGGTGGTGAGGCTGAAACCCCTCGATCAAAGGAAGCGAAGCGCCGACGACATAATCGCCGAGCTCAGGCCCAAGGTTTCGGGCATTCCGGGGCTTGCCGTCTTCATGATGAATCCGCCGCCCATAGATGTCGGCACCAAGCGCACCGAGGCCGCCTACCAGTACACTCTCCAGGGCACCGATACTCGAAAGCTCTACGCGGTGGCGGAAAACCTCACCGAAGAGATGCGGAAACTCCCTGAAATCATGGACGTCACCAACGACCTTCTTCTGGATAACCCGGAAATGGAAGTGGTGGTGGACCGCGACCGGGCGCGCGCCCTGGGGGTGAGCCCGGAGGACGTTCAGGCCATCCTCTACTCCGGCTTTTCGTCCAGGCAGATTTCCACCATAGACGCGGCCAGCGACGCCTACAAGGTCATCGTGGAGCTTTTGCCCGAATATCAGAAATCCCCGGACGTCCTTAGCCTTCTTCACGTCAGATCGAGCAGCGGGGCGCTTGTTCCCTTATCCGAAATAAGCGGCATAAGGCGAACCTTCGGCCCCTTGCAGGTGAACCATTCGGGCCAGCTTCCATCGGTAACCGTAAGCTTCAACACCAGGCCCGGAGTGGCCCTTTCCTCGGCCACGGAATCCGTTGAAAGGCTTGCAGCAAAAGTGGTTCCCCCTGATGTCCCGGCAAGGTTCGAGGGCACGGTGGAGGCTTTCAAAAGCTCCATCACGAGCCTCCTTTTCCTGCTCCTGGCCGCAATCGCGGTCATTTATCTCATACTGGGCATTCTCTACGAGAGCTTCATACATCCCCTCACCATACTTGCGGGCCTGCCTTCGGCGGCAATGGGAGCCCTGGCCGCGCTTCTGGTCTTCAAGGCGGAATTGAACCTCTACGGTTTCGTGGGGGTGATCATGCTCATCGGCATCGTGAAGAAAAACGCCATCATGATGATAGATTTCGCCCTTTCAGCCGAGCGCAGCCAGGGAATGAGCGCGCAAGACGCCATCCACCAGGGCGCGCTGACACGGTTCCGGCCCATCATGATGACCACCATCGCCGCCTTCATGGGTATTTTACCAGTCGCCCTGGGCTACGGGGCCGGGGGGGAGGCAAGGCGTCCCCTGGGGCTGGCTGTCTGCGGGGGTCTTGTGGTATCACAGATGGTGACCCTTGTGATAACACCCGTGATCTACGTATTTTTCGACAGCGTGAAAACCAGGCTTTTCCCCAGGAAATCCGCAAGCCCCGATCTTACGGATGCGTCCGTGCGAAAAGCCGTGAATCTTACCGCCAATACCCAGGGAGAAGAGCCATGAACGCAACGGTTTCGGTTTTGAAGTGCGACACCTACGCCCCGGACGTGCTTGAAGCGAGGCTTTACGAGAGTCTGGCCAACATCGGCTTCGACCCGGAGGGTTTTTCGGGCAAAAACGTGGTGGTGAAGCCCAACCTCCTTATTCCTGCGGCTGCGGACAGGGCCATCACCACCCACCCGGAATTTTTCCGGGCAGCGGTTCGCATAATAAAGAAATACGGCGGAAGGCCGGTGCTGGTGGAATCGCCCTCCATCCACTCTTTGGAAAAAACCCTCAAAAAAACCGATTTCGGAAAAATCGTCGAGGACGAGGGCGTGGAAGTGGCGGACGTGAAGGAAACCCGCACCCTGGTCTTTGAAGACGGGGTGAAATTCAAGAATATCGATATTTCAGCAGCCTACTTCGACGCGGACATAATTGTGAACCTGCCGAAGTTCAAGACCCACGGGCTGACCTACATGACCGCCGCCGTGAAGAACCTTTTCGGGACCATTCCGGGGCTGGCCAAAAGCCGCATGCACGTGAAACTTCCGGGGGCCGACGAGTTCTGCGAATTTCTCATGGACCTTTACGGCGGCATAACCCAGGGCTTTGAAAAGCCAAAGACGGTGATCCATCTCATGGACGCCGTGCTTGCCATGGAGGGCGAAGGCCCCGGAACGTCGGGAACCCCCAAGCCCATGAACGCCATATTCGCCTCCTTCGACGCTGTGGCCATAGACTGGGCCGCCACCACGGCATCGGGGCTCGACCCCAAAAAGGCGTACACGGTCGTCAAGGGCTTCGAGCGCGGCTACGGGGTGGCCTCGCCCTCGGAGGTGATTCTCGTGGGCGCGCCCATTTCATCCCTCGGCATAAAGCCACTTGCGCCGTCGCGGGGCACTTTCATGTCCAACATGGTGCGCTGGCCCTTTACGTCCAAACGCTTCAAAAACCTGGTTCTCGACCGGCCCATGCCAGGGGAGGGCAAGTGCACCCTGTGCTACCAGTGCATGAAAATCTGCCCGGCCCAGGCCATAAGCCAGGCTTCAGGCGTCAAAAAGACGCCCTCCTACGATCACGACAAGTGCATACGCTGCTACTGCTGCATGGAGGTCTGCCCGGAGGCGGCCATATCCAAGAAGCACGGGGCGCTCCAGTGGCTCATAAGGCTGTGAAGATTTTATTTGAAAATGGTTCTTAACAGTTTTCAGCGCACCAGAAAATGAGATAGGGGCTTTCCTTCCGGGAACGCGGGGCGTCCCGTCGGCATTATACTGCAAAAGCTGGCGTGACGCCTGCGCTCCCAGGCAAAAATGGCCTGGCCGACTGTCGGTGACGACTGCTCTTTTACATATGTGTTCGCCCTGGTCTGCCAGGCGGAAACCCTTTACAGCCGGAAATTTTTGTGCGACAACCGGCCCGAAATGTCAGCAGACGGTTAGGAATCCGTTAGGAAAATATCGGGCCAAAATCGGAGGATCGCCATGTTAGGCTTTTTCATGCCCAAGGATGACCTGTTTTTCGAGCGCTTCAACCAGATAGCGCTCCTTATAACCGAAGCCACCGCAAGGCTCAAAACAATGCTGGACGAGGGGGCCTCCTTCGAGGAGCACGCAAAGCACATAAAAGCCCTCGAAAGGCAGAGCGACGAGCACATCCACGCCGCCTTCCAGCACCTTCACAAGACCTTTGTCACCCCCTTCGACCGCCAGCACATCCACAAGCTGTGCAAGCGCCTGGACGACATCCTGGATTTGACCGAGGCAGCCGCCACCCGGATCGAGCTTTACCTGCCAAGGGAAATGAACCAGGACGCCAGGGAGCTTTCCGTCATCCTGGTGGAATGCGTGAAAAACGTTGCGGAAATGGTGGTCCTTTTGAAGGACGTCAAAAAGCACACGGAACGGATCAACGAACTTTCGGGCGAGATTCACAGGCTTGAAACCCTGGCCGACGACGTGCGCAGAAAGGCCATAGCGCGGCTTTTCCGGGAAGAGGATGACACCAGGGAGCTCATCAAGTGGCGCAGCATCCTTGAGCACATCGAACGGGCCACTGACCGCTGCGAAGGCGTGGCCAACGTTGTGGAAGCCATAGTGCTGGAAAACTCGTAAAGCCGGGCGTCTTGCCGAAGACGTTCTGCCGGCATGAACCCTGAACGGGATACGCCAGATCAATGACAACCATATTCATAGTAGTGATCTTCACGGTTATCGTCGCACTCATCTTCGATGTAATAAACGGATTTCACGACGCGGCCAACTCAATAGCCACAGTGGTCTCCACCAGGGTGTTAAGCCCCAGGATGGCGGTCCTGTGGGCCGCCTTCTTCAATTTCATAGCCATGTTCGTGTTCGCCCCCAAGGTGGCCGACACCGTCAGCAAGATAGTGGTCATAACGGGAAAGGACCCCGTCTATGTCTACGTGGTTCTGGCAGGGCTTCTCGGAGCCATTGTGTGGGACCTCCTAACATGGTGGTGGGGGCTTCCCACCAGTTCCTCCCACGCCATAATCGGCGGCTTCGTGGGGGCCGGAATCGCCCACAACGGTTTTTCCGCCATTCACTGGCACAAGGTTCTGGTTACCGCCGAATACATCCCCCTGGCCCCGCTAATGGGCTTTGGCCTGGGTTTCATAATCATGAACCTCGTGTTCTGGCTTTTCAAAAAGTGGAAACCGGCCACAGTGGACCGCTTTTTCCGGGTGGGCCAGCTTTTCTCGGCGGCCCTCTATTCCCTGGGCCACGGCGGAAACGACGCCCAAAAAACAATGGGCATCATAGTTGCCCTTCTGGTTGCCGGAGGAATTTTCAGCCCGGACGTTAAACTGTCGCTTATGGACGGCAAAACGCTGTGGATAATTCTGTCGTGTCACGCGGCGATGGCGGTGGGCACGGCCTGCGGCGGATGGCGGATAGTGAAGACCATGGGCATGAAGATAACCAAGCTGAAGCCCGTTGGCGGGTTCTGTGCTGAAACCGCCGGGGCCGCTACCCTTTTTCTGGCCACCCACTTCGGCGTCCCGGTCTCCACAACCCACACCATCACCGGCTCAATAATAGGCGTTGGCTCCACCACGAGCTTTTCCACCATACGCTGGGGCGTTGCCCGAAATATCGTCTGGGCGTGGCTCCTTACCATCCCCATGTCGGCCCTGGTTTCAATGGCCTGCCTGTGGGCTTTCAAGCTCTTTGTTCCGGGCTTGTAACCTGTTGTACCTTTTCCATTGCGTACCAAAAAAAGCCGGATGCCTTCATTGAAACCAGTGAAGGCATCCGGCTTTTTTTGGTTTTTTCAGGCGGGATTTACGAGGGTTTCGCGGTTTTTTACGGCAAGCTCCTTTTTCCTGGCGCTTTTTTCGGTAGCCCTTGCAAGAACCGCTGCGGCGGCCTGCGATACTTCAGACGGGGAGAGTTCCTCCAGGGCGCCGTCGTCCTTGGTCCAGTTGAAAACCGCCCTCCCAAGGGGAGTCCTTGCTATCACCCCCGTGTAACCTTCGGGTGCGCCTATGCCGCCGAAGGAGATGTCCGCGTATTCGGCCGCGTAGTCGTCACAGAACCTGCAGGCGTAGCGCCGCATGAAGGCTATGTCCTCAAGGGCTATGGTTCTGATTTCCCCGGATTCCAGGTGGATCATGAGCCCGTCCTTGACGTTTATCCTCCTCACGTCCTCCCACTTGAAGCCGCCCATGCTCTCCAGCTTCTTTCTTTGTTCCGGGCCGAACAGGAAGTTGCCGGAGCAGAAAAGGCCCAGAAGGTAGGCGATGGAATCCGTTGGCACTATGGACAGCGCCTCCATCTTCCTTATGGTCTTTATCTGGCAGGGAGAGCCCACAAAGGCCACCCTGCGCGCCCCCGCCTTGGCCATGGGCCCCAGCATCCCCACCGATGGCACGAAAGTGGAGTAGGTTTCGGAAAAAAGCCTCATCCCGTGGGAAGCGTCGAAATGAAAGCCTGCGGCTTCGATGATTTCCGCCCGCGAGCGGGCGAGAAAGGGCTCGCGCAGAAAAAGCCCAGCCTGGCGGGTAACGATGGCCCCGTCTATGCGGCCTTCGTCGTACAGGTGGGCCAGAATGGCCGTAACCACCCCGCCGTCTGTGGCGTTTGAGAGTATCTTGCGGTCAGTGGCCCGGGCCGCCGAAACGCCCAGCACCCTGCCCGAAGGCGGCTGCCAGGATATGCTTTTCCGGGCCTCGTTATCCAGTTCGCCTATTTCCGGGCATATCATGTAGCAGATGCCGCATTCTATGCACTTGTCCCGGTCTCCGAACTTGGGGCATCCATCCGGCCCTATTGTCAGCGCGCCGAAATTGATGGCGGTGCAGAAGGTTACGCATCCGCCGCAGTGATGGCAAAGTCCGGGCTTCTGGACCTCTTCCACCAGGCTTTCAAAGGTCTTCATGATAAGGCCCTCGCAAGCAAAAATTATTGGGGGAAAAATTGGAGCGAAACCCGCCCCGGCTAACCGGGGCCATGCCCGAACCGCTCAGCTTATTGGGAAGGGAGGTTTCCTGACGGCGATCAATATACAACAATATTCATTATAACCCGGAACCGGGGCTTACGGGAAGAAGAATCCAGAAGGTGTTTCCCTTTCCGGGATGGCTTTCAAGCCCGACCCGTCCCCCGTGGGCCTCTGCGGCGGCCTTGCAGAAGGGAAGCCCAAGGCCCGTGGAATAGGACTTTTTCATGGCCCGGACCATGGTGGCCCTGTACTTGTCGAAAAGCATCTCATGGAACTCCGGCGGGATGGGCGGCCCGTCGTCGCGCACCCTCAACATGAAAAAACCGGGCTCCTCCCGCAGGCCCACCCGCACGGTGGCCCCATCGGGGACGATCTTCACTGTGTTGCCCACCAGGGCCTGCACCATGCGGAAAAGCACCTCCCTGTCGGCGCGCACCATCGCGCTTCCCGGAAAGGGTTCGCTCACCAGGGCGCAGTTGGTGGTCATGTCCCTCATGCCCTTTACCGCCTCGCGGGTTGTAGCGGCAAGGTCGACATCAGAAAGGGTGAGCGAAATCCGCCCGGTTTCCAGCTTGTGCAGGTCCAGCATGGAATTCACCATGAAGCCCATCCACTTCACCGACTTCACCGATTCATCTATAAGGGAGATGGTGTCGTCGGACAGGGCATCGCGGGCCTCGCCGTAAAGGTATTCCATGGAAAGGCCTATGGCGGTGAGCGGCGAGCGCAGGTCGTGAATCACCATGTTGATCATGGCGTCGCGCATGGTCTCCGACTTGCGGAGTTCCTCGTAGCTTAAGGTCAGGGCCCTTGCCTTCTCCACAAGGGCCAGGTGGGTGGCGAGCCTGGCCCTCACCTCGTCCGCCTGAAAGGGTTTGGTGATGTAGTCGACCCCGCCCGATTTGAAGGCCTTCACCTTTTCTGCGGTTTCGTTATAGGCGCTGATGAAGATGACGGGTATGGAAGCCGTTCCGGGATCGCTCTTCAAGGCTTCGCAGACCTCGTAGCCGTCCATTTCGGGCATGTTGATGTCCAGAATGATCAGATCCGGCGGATCCGACTTTACAGCCTCTATTGCCTCCCTGCCGGAAATGATGGGCGTGGCCTTGTAGCCCCAGTCGCGCAACATCTTGGCCTCGATCCGCAGGGTTATGGGATCGTCGTCAACCACGAAAATATTTCGGGGAGTCTCGATGTCGATCTGGTCGTTCATGGAGCTTCCTTTTGGACTTCGTCCGCCGGAACCGGGTGAAAATACCGTATCGTTTCCACTCTCCCGCAAGGCAGGCAACAAAGCCCAATATACTACAAAGGCTTTGCTTAGGCAACTGGTTTGACTTTTTTTGGGGCCTTATTAAGCGGAGCATGGTTCTTTTCCATTTTTCCGAGAGTCCGGCAAATGTAAGAAATGCACCGATCTTCCTCCACCGCCAATTTCAGGAAAACGAAAAATGAATATAAATTGCGCTTTCGGTAATAACATAACCGTTTTCAATTTCGACACACGGCACAAACTGCCATAGTCCCCGAACGCCTTTTGAAGGCTCTTTTGACAAGAAGCCCCGAAAATGGTAGTTGTCAAAAAATGTCCATTCCCATTCATGGAGGAACCATTCATGCGGTTCGGCCCCGCCCTTAATGCCGGAAAGCCATGCGGAATCCTGGCCCTGGCGCTCTTAGCGATGCTGTCGGCCCTGATTTTCTGGTCCTGCGCCTCCACCTCGCCCCTGGCGGAGGCCGCGCGCAAGGAAATGGAAGAGCAGAAAAAAGCCGCCGGGGCTCCTCCCAAGGCGGCGTCCGGGCCGGTCAGCCCTCCCGGAAAGGATGCGCCGGGCCAGCCCGGCGAAGCAACCCCGCCGCAAGAGGCTGCGGTAATCGACAAGAAGCCCCAGAAATACGGGATATATATCTACCGGGACGGCAAGTTCATCCCTCTTCCCACCGTCAACGTGAATTATTCGGGGGTCTGGTTTCCCATAAGCCTCACGTCCAAAAAACTCGCGGCCAATTACGTCTCAGCCGAAGACCTGAAGGACCTTCAAACCTTCAGGGAAGACGATCTATTGTGCATCCACTACAAGAACGCGGCCAAAAGGTCCTGGTTTTATTACCCCCTCACCCGTTTCGCCCGGAGCGACTTTCCGGGTTCCATAGAATCCGAAATTTGGGAAAGGCCCGCAGGCCATTACCTGGGCTTTTCGGCCATAGGCCCCCCCCAGGCCCTGAAGGGCCTTTTCGGAAAAACCCTGGAGGACGGCTACCGCTTCGATCAGCAGCGCATAAAGCCCGAAGACATAGTTTACCAGGATTCGGCCATACTCTTTGCACGGCTTGCGCCCGCCCCGGGGCTCGCCATCAGCCGCTACATCATAACCAGCAGATCGGTCAGTTTCGGCGAGGTGAAGGACTACCAGGACCTCCTGTCCCAGGTCGCGGACGAAGGCGTGGTCCTCGACCTGGCCCAGGCGGCGGCGATGGAAAATTTCGAGGGCCTTAGGGATTCCATCGAGCGCTACAACGAGGAATCCTCGGTGCGCTACATTCTTCACCAGAAGGAATTCACCCTCAAAAAAAACCAGATCATCGACACCGGCATAATGGTGAACGAGCCAAGCCACATCCGCTTCATATCGGACGCAGACTTCAACATCGTCCTTCGCCCCGGCGAATGGGACGACCAGGGCGGATGGATGCCCGCCGACCAGCCCTTCGGCAAGGAGGGCAGGGAATTGCCGCTCTTTAAGGGGACCTTCGCCCATCCCGTGCAATACAGGCATTTCGCCCTTCGTTACGAACGCACCACCCTGGGCACCCAGGTGAGGCTACAGGGGATTTCCGACGGGGCCAAGGTGACGATAATCTACAGCCCCATGTTCTGCTACCAGGACTCCTATCACAACCACGTGAAACAGGGCTACGAGTACCACAACCAGGGCAGGTACGGGCAAGCGGTGGCCGAGTACCAGGCGGCCCTGAAGGAGTTGCCCGAATACCCATACGCCTTGAACAACCTGGCCTGGCTTTACGCCACGGCCACGGACCCCGCCTTCAAAGACCCCAAAAAGGCCCTGGAACTGGCCATCGAAGCGGCCCGTTTCAGGCCGGTGAAGCCCTATATCCTGGACACCCTCTCCCTTTCCTGGTACCTCAACGGGGACATTGAAAAGGCCATCGAGTTTCAGCAGGCCGCGTCCACGGCGGTTGCCGATTCGGAATCCTATTCCCAGGTTTACGCGGATCGCCTCAACCAGTACAGGGAAGTCAAGGAGAGGCTCGCCAAGGCCCAGAGGGCGGAGGAGGACTTGAAGTACAAGGACGCCCTCGATGAACTGGAAAAGGCCCTTCAAATAATGCCCCAGAGCATCGACGCCCTTAGCAGGATGGCGTGGATATGCGTCACGGCGAGGGACAAGGCCTTCATCGATCCCAAAAAGGCCCTGGAGCTGGCCCAGAAAGCCTATTCCATCGCTCCCGATTCGGCCCTGGCCTGCGATACGCTGGCCGAGGCGCTCTTTGTAACGGGCAACCGGGAAAAAGCCCTTGAAATGGCCAGGAAGGCATGGTACCTAATTCCCCTTAGCGACTACTACAAGTCGCGGGCGGAGCATTTCGCCGCAAGGAAAAAATGATCCGAGGCAAGGCCGCTGCCCGGCCTTTTCGCCTTTCGATACGAGGCGGAATTTTTTCTTGACAGGATCACGGCATTGGCATATAAGCCGCCGATTGCCATATTGAAGGAGCATGGTCGTGAAGAAATACACATTGAGCGCAAAAAGCTCGGACAATCCGGGAAAATGGTACGTGGTGGACGCCCAGGGCATGGTTTTGGGAAGGCTCGCATCCGTGATTGCATCCCGCATCCGTGGAAAAATGAGCCCCCTTTTCACTCCCCACGCCGACGCCGGAGACTGGGTGGTTGTGGTCAACGCCGAAAAGGTGGTGCTCACGGGCCGCAAGCTTGCCCAGCAAACCTATTACACCCACAGCGGCTATCCGGGCGGCTTAAAGAGCATCACCGCCCAGAAATTGCTGGTGAAGCGGCCTGAGGACGTAATCAAGTTCGCGGTAAAGGGAATGCTTCCCAAAAACCGCCTTGGCCGGGTTCTCAACAAGAAACTCAAGGTTTACGCGGGGCCGGAACATCCCCACGCGGCCCAGCAGCCCGAACCGTGGACCATCACCGAGGCCCAGCGTTAAGAGCCCGGTTAAACCCAAGTATTTGAACGGGCCTTTCCGCCCCCAGTAAAAGAGGCACATAATGACCCAGGAAAACGTTTTCTACGCCACGGGCAAACGCAAGACCTCCGTTGCACGGACCTGGCTCAAGCCCGGAAACGGCGTCTTCACTATCAACAACCGGGCCGTGAACGATTATTTCACGGTCGAAAGCGCCAGAGTCCGCGCCCTCCAGGCCCTTGCCCTCACCAACACCAAGGAGGCGGTGGACGTGAAGGTCATGGTTGCCGGAGGAGGCTCCACGGGCCAGGCCGGAGCCATCCGCCACGGCATCACCAGGGCTCTCATGGCTTGGCAGCCTGATCTCCGCACCGCCCTCAAGAAGGCCGGTTTCGTCACCCGCGATCCACGCATCAAGGAACGCAAGAAGTACGGCCAGAAGGGTGCACGCGCAAGGTTCCAGTTCTCCAAGCGCTAAGTTTTCGGAAGTTTTCCATAAAAATCGGTTTCCAGGGGAGAAGGGAAAGGGTCGAAAAGGCTTTTTCCCTTTTTTCCGTTCTAAGCGGCTTTTCAATTCAGGGGATGGCGACATGAAATCCATCAGGGCGGCGGTTCTGGGCGCAACGGGTTATGCCGGGGCGGAGCTGGTGAGGATTCTTTCCGGGCATCCGAATGTTCTGCTTACGTATTTGAGTTCCCGCTCCTACGCCAGTAAGCCCATAGCCTCGGTGTTTCCGGCCTTTGCCGGGGTGGTGGACTTAAAATGCCGGGAAATGGACCTAAAGGCCATATCAGACTCGTCCGACGTGGTCTTCATAGCCCTTCCCCACAAGATTCCCATGTCCGTGGCCCCGGAGCTTCTGGCCGCCGGGAAGAAGGTGGTGGACCTTTCCGCCGATTTCCGCTTCAGGAATCTTTCCGTCTACGAGGCCCATTACCAGCCCCATACGGCGAAGGATGCTGCGAAGGACTCGGTCTACGGGCTTTGCGAGATAAACCGGAAGGACATCAAAGAGGCAACGCTTGTGGGAAACCCAGGCTGCTACCCCACAAGCGCCCTTCTGCCCCTTATCCCGTTTATCGGAGAGGGCCTTCTGGACGAAGCATCGATAGTGATCGACTCCAAGAGCGGGGTGTCGGGCGCGGGCAGGAGCCTTGCGCTTTCGGCGCATTTCTGCGAGGTCCACGAGGGTTTTTCCGCCTACAAGGTGGCGGCCCACCGGCATGAGCCGGAAATCGAGGAAAATCTCTCCATAAAGGCGAAAAGGCCGGTGACCATCACCTTCGTGCCCCACCTGGTTCCCATGAGCCGGGGGATGCTCACCACCTCTTACGCGAAACTGGCCAAGGGCCTTACCACCGATCAGGCCAACGAGCTTCTGTCCGGCTATTACGAAAAAAGCCCCTTTGCGCGGGTGTGCGCAACGGGGAATCTGCCCCAGACCAGGAACGTGCGCGGAACCAATTTCTGCGACATGGCCGCAAGGGTGGATTCCCACGCTGGCCGCCTGATACTCGTAAGCGCCATAGACAACCTGGTGAAGGGCGCGTCCGGGCAGGCCGTGCAGAACATGAACCTCATGTTCGATCTTCCCGAAACCGCCGGGCTGGACGCCGTGCCGTATCCTCTTTGAGCACCCGCCAAAAACAACGGGGGGTTCGGGGGGCCTTCGGCCCCCCGGCCGCCGGAGGCGCTTTTTACTGTTTAGATTGCAACTTGGTATTACTCGCCCTTGAAAACCGGCTTGCGCTTTTCCACAAAGGCGCTCATGCCCTCGAAGCGGTCCTTGGTGGCGAATGTGACAACCATGGCCTCGCGCTCGAATGCAAGGCCGGCCTCCATGGTGGTGTCCCCGGCCATCTTGACGGCGGTCTTGGCCCGCTGCACCGCAAGGGGGCCTTGGGCGGCTATGGTCTTCGCTATCTTCATGGCCTCGTCCATGAGGCTTTCCGCCGGGTAGACGTGGTTGACGAGCCCGATGCGAAGGGCTTCGGCGGCGTCTATCATGGCCCCGGTGTAAATTAGCTCCGCCGCCATGCCCTTGCCGAAAAAGCGGGGCGCGCGCTGGGTGCCGCCGAAGCCGGGAAAAATTCCCAGGCCCACTTCGGGAAAGCCGAACTTCGCCTTTTCCGAGGCCACCCGAAAATCGCAGGCCAGGGCCAGCTCGCAGCCGCCGCCCAGGGCGAAACCGTTGATGGCCGCAATCACCGGCTTTTCAACGGTCTCGATCACGTAAAGCGCCCTTTGGCCGCCCGCCACGAAGCTGCGGAAGGAGACGAGGTCCATGTCCTTCATCTCCTTTATGTCGGCCCCGGCCACGAAGGCTTTTCCAGCGCCTGTGACAACGATCACGCGCACGGCGGGGTCAGCGCCAAGGCAGAGCGCCGCATCGGCAAGCTCTGCAAGCACGTTGGTGTTTAAGGCGTTCATGGCCGAAGGTCGGTCAATGGTGATTTTCGCCACTCCGTCAGCAATTTCGACCTTAATATCCTGATACGTCTTCATTTTATGTCCCTTCCTGTGTTATGGTGATTTCCGAACAACTTTCCCCAACCCTGACGGAAACTGGTTACTTCGGCTTCCCTTCTTAGTCAAGGGATTCAAAAGGGGCGGAAGGCATTCGTGCGGGTGGAAGAACTCTTTAAGGAATCGGCATGAACCGGCTTTTGAGCGTGGGAGTGATAGGCCTTTCGGCCTTTCTGCTTTTTCTGGTGGAGCCCATGATCGCCAAGATCATCCTGCCCCGGTTCGGGGGAGGCTCCACAGTCTGGATCACGGCCCTCATCTTTTTCCAGGGCATGCTCTTTTTCGGTTACGCGGCCAGCCACGGCATGGCAAGGCTTTTATCGCCCAAGGCGCGGCTTTCGGTTTACGGGGCCGCCTTCACAATCTGCACGGTGTTCTTTCTGCCCATCACGGTCTCGCAAAAAGAGTTTTCCGGGCCTCCGGCCCTGGCCGTGCTGCTTCTGCTTCTGGGCTCGGTTGGGCTTTCCTACTTCATCCTGTCCACAACAAGCCCCATGATCCAATATTTTTCGGCGGTGGATAAAAAAGGCGGCTTCAAGAACCCCTACGTCCAGTACGCCGTGTCCAATTTCGGCTCCTTTGCCGGGCTTCTGAGCTACCCGCTTTTCATAGAACCCGAAATCGGCAACAGCCGCCAGATGCTGTGGTGGAGCCTGGGTTTCGGCATTTACGCCCTTCTTATGATTTCGGCGGTCTTCCTGCATGCAAGGCGCGCTCCCGCCACGGCCCCGGCAATCGCGGCTCCAATTGAAGGGCCGGAAACCCCGCCGCCTTCGTTAAACGCCCGGCTGATGTGGCTTTTCCAGGCCGCTGTTCCATCCGCCGCCCTTCTGGCCTTCACCCAGCATTTAACCGTCGATCTGGTCAGTTTCCCGCTCCTGTGGATACTGCCCCTGTGCCTCTACCTGCTCTCCTTCGTGTCGGTTTTCCTTTTTCCGCGCCTGAACCGCCACACAGCAGCCCGCACCATCATCCTGATTCTAGCCCTGGCGGTCTTCGCCGTCTCGGACCGCCGGGAACTCGATCTTCCCTTTGCGCTGAAGATATTCACCGCCAACCTGGCCCTTTTTTCCGTGTGCCTCTTTTTCCACGGAAACCTGGAAAGGGAAAAGCCCCGGAAGACCGACCTCACATCCTTTTACCTGTGGCTCTCCCTGGGCGGATGGATGGGCGGGCTTTTCGGCGGCATCGCCGCGCCTTTCATTTTCAGGACCACCTTCGAGCTGCAGCTTGTCTTCATCATCTCCCTCTACGCAATGCTTTTTCCCCATCTCAAAGCCGGCACTAAAACCTTCATGTACTCGGTAAGCGCGGCGGCGGCCCTGTTTCTTCTGGCCTCCTACGCAGGCGAGGAGATTTTTCTCCGCCCTCCGACGCTCAGGTGCGCCCGGAGCTTCTACGGCACCTACCGGGTGCTGGACGTGGAGGGCGTTCCCGGACAAATGGCCCCGGCCAGGCTTCTCGTAATGGGCACCACCAAGCACGGCGGGCAGGTGGCCGCGCCTTCCGGAAAGCTCATCCCAATGTCCTATTTCCACGTAAAAACCGGCGCCGGGCTTGCCCTGCGCTCCCGGCCCTTTACGGAACACGTGGGCGTGGTGGGGCTTGGGACGGGAGTGCTGGCCCTTTACGGTCGGCCCGGCGAAACCTACGATTTCTACGAGATAGACCCCCTGGTGAAGGACCTGGCCCAGACCTCCTTTCAGAACCTGTCGGAGAGCAGGGCAACGGTGCGCCATTTCATAGGCGACGCGCGGCTGCGGCTTAGGGAGGCTCCCGACAAATTCTACGACGTCCTGGTTCTGGATGCCTTCACCAGCGGAGCCATTCCCACCCACCTTCTGACCGTTGAGGCAATTTCGGAATTTCTGGGCAAGGTGAAGGACAACGGGCTCATCCTGTGCCACATCAGCAACCGCTTCGTGGACCTTCTGCCGGTCCTGGCCTGCAACGCGGAAAAGCTGAACCTTCAGATCGCCCAGCACATAAGCCCGGAAAACGAGTATCTCAACTGTTACAGCGCCCATTGGGTGGCCCTTGCCAGAAACCGGGCCGACATGGCCGCCCTTACGGCCACAGACCCAGGGTGGCAGCCCGCCGGAAAGCGTGCCCAGTGCTTTACGGACGATTTTTCGCATCTTTTCTCACTGGTGCATTTTTAGAGGCTGTTGCGTTTTTCGTGTTGAAACCGGGCATTGGCAGGTGCTAACTTTTTATTGATGTACCGGGCCTGGCAGGCCCTGATTAACCATGACGCCCGCCCCGGAAAACGAGGACCATTTGGAGAGCACCCACAGGGATTATTACGTTGACCCCGCCGAGATACACTTTGTGCGCTTCGTCACCGAGGCGTGGGACGGAGTGGCCTTCATGAGCACCCTGGACGAACGGGCCGGGCTCATACGCCTTTCCGTACCGCCGGGAAGGGAGGGCGAGGCGGATGAAATGATGGACGCCCTTGGCCGCGACGTAAGCCTCTCGCCCGCCGAAAAGGGTTGCGGGCGCAAACTGGCCCACATCAAGACAATGGGCTGCCAGATGAACGTCTACGAGTCGCTCCAGATGATGCGCAGCCTCGAACCATTGGGCTACGTGGAAACCGGCTCGGTAAAAAACGCCGATCTCATAGTGGTCAACACCTGCGCCGTGCGGGAAAAGGCCCAGCAGAAGGTGGTGAGCTTTCTGGGCAGGCTTCGGAAGCAGAAGGCTGAAAATCCGGGCCTTATCATAGCCGTGGGCGGCTGCGTGGCCCAGAGCATGGGCGAAATTTTGATTGAAAAAATGCCCTTCGTGGACATAGTGTTCGGAACCCACGCAGTGGGCCGCCTTGGCGGTTACGTGGAGGAGGCCCGCACCCTTGGCCGCAAGGTGGTGGACGTGACCCTTTCGGGGCGGTACGACTTTTCCGGCGCGGGAAGGCTCCCCTCCAAGAGGGAAGCATCAAGCCCCACGGCCTTTGTCACCATAATACAGGGCTGCGACAATTTCTGCTCCTACTGCGTGGTTCCCCATGTGAGGGGCCGCGAGACCAGCAGGCCGCCGGCAGAGGTCCTTTCGGAGGTGGCGGCCCTGGCCGGAAGGGGAGTAAAGGAAGTGACCCTTCTGGGCCAGAACGTGAACTCCTATGGCAAAAAGGAGAACACCGAGGGCTTCGCCGAGCTTCTGTACAGGGTGTCCGAAATCGAGGGGATAGAGCGCATACGCTTCACCACGTCACACCCCAAGGACTTGTCGGATGATCTCGTCCGTGCCTTCGGAGAAATCAAAAAGCTCTGCGGCCACCTGCATCTTCCGGTCCAGAGCGGCTCCAACCGGATTCTGAAGAAAATGAACCGGGGCTACACCCGCGAGGACTATCTCTCAAAGGTCGAAAAACTGCGCCGGGCAAGGCCCGACATATGCCTCACGTCCGATTTCATAGTGGGCTTTCCCACGGAAACCGAAGACGAATTTGAGGAAAGCCTTTCCCTTATCCGGGAAGTGGCTTTCTCAGGGCTTTTCGCCTTCAACTATTCGGACCGGCCACCGGCCGCCGCCGTGAAATTTTCCGGCAAGGTGGCCCCTGAAATACAAAGCGAAAGGCTTTCAAGGCTTCTGGCGGTAAATGACGAGCTTTCAAGGGCCGCCTACGAAAGCCTCGTGGGAAAAACCGTGGAAGTGCTGGTGGAGGGGCGGTCAAAGTCCGACCGGATGCAGCTTACGGGCCGCACCGGCTGCCACAAGATAGTCAATTTTCCCCTGCCGCCTTCAACCGGGCGGGCCGCCCGCAACTGGGAGGGCGAGATGGCAACAGTAACCATAGAGCGCAGCCTGGCCCATTCCCTGCTTGGCAGGATGATTCCGGACGAATCGCGCCCAACGGATCAATAATTCCAGCGGCGGCGCGGGCAGGGCCGCCACGGAGGTTATAGTGTCGACTTTTCTTCAAATGGAAGTGGCCGGGCTGGCGCTCGATCCGTCGGGCAACTCCCCCATCCTGATTCTGAAATCCCAGGAGGGCGAGCGGACCCTGCCCATCTGGATCGGCATAATGGAAGCCGCTTCCATCGCAATGGCCCTTCAGAATGTTGAATTCCCGCGCCCCATGACCCACGACCTTTTCAAGAACTTCATCGCGCTTTTGGGAGCCACCATGGAAAAGGTGATGATACTGGACTTGAAGGACGCCACCTACTTCGCCCAGATCACCTTCAACACCGCGAACGGCGACCCGCTGGTGCTGGACTCCAGGCCCTCCGACGCCATAGCCCTGGCCATTCGCACCAAGGCCCCCATTTTCGTTGCAGAGGAGGTGCTGGACAAGTCCTCATCGGAGCAGAACTCAGGCGAGGCGGCGGACCAGAGCGAGGAGGGGAAAAAGTGGGCGGAGTATCTTTCCACTCTGAACCCCGACGATTTCAGCAAAGTCTAAGGGCTGTTGAATCCATCCTATTTCGGGCGGATCGGAGAAGGAACCATGATAGACCTTCACACCCACACGGTTTTTTCAGACGGGGAGCTGATTCCCGCAGAGCTTGCCAGGCGGGCCGAAGTAATAGGCATTACGGCCCTCGGAATCACCGATCACGGGGATTTCTCGAACCTGGACTTCATCATACCCCGAATGATCGCGGTCGCGGAAATTTTGAACAAAGCGGGGGACTTCAAGGTGATCCCCGGAATAGAGATCACCCACGTTCCCCCCGCGCTGATAAAAAGGGCTGTGGATGAGGCCAGAAGGCTTGGGGCTGAAATTGTTGTCATGCACGGCGAGACGGTGGCCGAGCCCGTGGCTCCCGGAACCAACCGGGCCGCCATCCTGGCCGGGGTTGACGTGCTGGCCCATCCGGGCCTTCTAAGCCATGAAGACGCCGAACTGGCCCGCGACCGGGGAGTCTTGCTTGAGATATCGGGCCGACGTGGCCACTGCCTCACCAACGGCCATGTGGCCCGCATGGCGCAGGCTACGGGAGCAAAAATGGTGGTGGATTCCGACGGCCACGCGCCGGGGGACCTGATGAACGAGGACAGGGCGCTCACGGTGGTCCTGGGCGCTGGGCTTTCCGAGAGGGATTTTTCCGCCATGCAGGAAAACGCGGCAAGGCTTATCGGCATGGGCTGACCCGCCTCAGGATAAAAAAATCGTAAAATTTCAGACAGCTATAGCACACTCCCCTTCCTCTTTCCAAAAACGGCGGCCAGCCTGACAGGGATGAATCCATGACCGGTATTTCCGGGGGCTTTACAAGCCGCGACGCAATAAGGCTTTTTCTTATAAGCTTCACGGCGCTCTTTCTTGAAATGGCCGCCATAAGGTGGCTCAATTCAACCACCCCAGTTCTTTCCTACTTCAACAACCTCATCCTGATCTCCTGCTTTTTCGGGCTCGGCCTTGGCTGCCTCCTGGCCCGGAGGAAGGCGAACCTCATCTACTGGTTTTCCCTGGTGTTCATTGTCTTCGTGGCCGGGGTGATCGTATCCAAGAGCCTTTCCATCCCCCTAAGCTACATGGGCGACTACATTTTCGCGCCCCACCCCGAAGAGGACCCCAACGTCATAAGCGTTCCTTTTTCAGCCATGGCGGGTTTTTTCGCCAACACGGTTTTCTTCGTGGTCCTGGGGCAGGAACTGGGCAGACGCCTGGAATCGATGGGAAATCCTTTAAAAGCCTACTCGGTGGACATAGCCGGGAGCCTTTCGGGGACCCTGGCCGCAATGGCCCTTTCATGGGCCGGAACAGCCCCCCACGTGTGGTTCGCAGCAGGCTGCCTCTTTTTGTGCCTGCTCCTTCCGAAAAAATCCCTTATCATAGCCGTTTCGGTGGCACTGTCCATCTTCGGGTGCCTCCTCATCCGGTCCACATACACTGACCAGGACCGGTGGAGCCCCTATTACAAGGTAACGGCGGAGGGCCTGCACGACGCCGCCAACCGGGGTTACGGCTACATTATCGGGGTGGACGGCCTGCGCATCCAGGACGCCCTGGATTTTTCGGGCGGGCTGGAGAAAACCGAACTGCACGCCTGGATTCCCTATTACAACATGCCCTACAGCCTTATAAGGCCCCAAAAAGCCCTCTACCTGGGGGCAGGGTCCGGCAACGAGGCGGCGATGGCCCTCATAAACGGCGTGCCCGACATCCACGCGGTTGAAATCGACCCGGTGATAGCGGGTTTCGGGCGCAGCCTGCACCCCAACCGGCCCTATCTCGACAAAAAGGTGAGGCTTTCGGTCAACGACGCCAGGGCCTTTCTCTCATCCTGCCCTGATTCGTCCTATGATTTGGTGGTGATGTCGGCCCTGGATTCCCACAAGCAGGTGAGCGGGCTTTCCAGCTTGAGGCTCGAAAGCTACATCTACACCGTGGAGGCCTACCAACAGGTGCGGAGGATTCTTAAGCCGGAGGGGATGTTCATTCTGAACCTCTCCACCGGAAGGCCCTGGATGGCCCTGCGCACTCATTTCGGCATCGAAAGGGCCTTTGGGCAAACTCCCCTTATTCTTCACTCAAACGCCGGGCCCATGGTCTCGATGGCATACGTGGCGGGAGGCGGGGCGCAGAAGCTCGACCCGGAAAAACTCGCCAGGGCGGGCATCTCCGTGCTGCCCGGCTACGAGCGCCCGGAGGACCTTAGGCTCTGCACGGACAACTGGCCCTTCATGTACCTGGAAAAAAACCGGATTCCGCCCTTCAACCTGGCGGTGCTGGTGCTGGTCCTTCTCCTCACCTTCACAGTGGTGATGGCAGTGGAGCCCGCCGCCCGAAGGCCGAACCTTCACTATTTCTTTCTTGGCGCGGGCTTCATGCTTTTGGAAACCCGGAGCATAACCCAGATGGCCCTCCTGTTCGGGCTTACCTGGCATGTAACCGCCCTGGTGGTGGCCGCAGTCCTTTTGGCCATTTTCCTTGTCAACCAACTTGTTCTGAAAGGCAGGGGGATTTCCAGCCGGGCCGCCTACCCTCTTCTTTTCACAACCCTTGCCCTTGGCTATTTCTTTCCCTTTGGAAGGCTTCTGGAGCTTGGGGTTTACTCCAGGCTTGCGGTGAGCGCCCTGGTGGTGGGGCTTCCCATAGTGTGGGCCGCCTTCATCTTTTCCAACTCCTTCAAGGCTGAAAAGCGGGTGAACGCGGTTTTCGGGGCGAATCTTTTGGGGGTGGTGCTTGGCGGGGCGATGGAATACGTGGGAAATATTTCGGGCTTAAATTTCCTCTATATCCTGGCTCTTATCCTGTACGCGGCCTCCCTTATTACAGGATGGAAAAAAGTCACCTCTCCATAAAGCCAAAAAACAAAACCGCCTTGAGACAACCGAAAGGCCGCGCTGTCATCCGGCGGCCCTTCGACCTTCTCAAGGCGGTTTTGTTCAGAAAATTGAAACAGTTAAGTCCTATTGGCCTTCCTGTCCTCCGCCACCTTCAGCAATATGGTGTCAAGGTCCGTCTTGGGATGAAAGCCCGTGAGGGCCTTAATCTTGGAAATATCCGGAACCCGCCTCTGCATGTCCTCGAAACCTTCTGGAAAGGCCTCGTTGTAGGGGATCAGGCGGAAGGTGGAGGTGGAGCCTGTGGCGCTTATTATCCGCCGGGCCAAGGCCTCCATGGTGATTTCCTCGGTTCCGCCTATGTTGAAAAGCTCGCCCACGGCCTTTGGCTCGTTCATCAGTGACATCAGGGCCTCCACCACGTCCAGAACATAGGTGAAGGTGCGGGTCTGGCGTCCGTCGCCGTAAACCGTGAGGGGCTCGCCGTCAAGGGCCTGGTCGGTGAATCGCGGGATCACCATGCCGTAGGCCCCTGTCTGGCGCGGGCCCACGGTGTTGAAAAGCCGGGCTATGACCACGGGAAGGTGGGTCGTGCGGAAATAGGCCAGGGCTGTGAATTCGTCCATGAGCTTGCTTGCGGCGTAGCTCCAGCGGAACTTGGATGAGGGGCCGTAGATTATGTTGTCGGTCTCGGTGAGGGGGGCGTGGGTGTGCTTGCCGTAAACCTCGGAGGACGAGGCGATCAGGACCTTTTTCTTGAACCGGTCGCAGGTTTCCAGCACCCTTTCGGTGCCCTGGATGTTGGTGCGGATGGATTCAAGGGGGTTGTCCAGGATGTAGCGCACCCCCACCGCTGCGGCCAGGTGATAGACCGCGTCGCAGGTGCCCACCAGCCGGTTCAAGGGCTCCGGGTTCAAAATGGTGTCATGGGTGAAGAAAAAGCGGTTCCGGCTGTCCTCGCTGACGGTGAGGTGCTCCACGTTTTCGAAGCGGCCGGTTGAAAGGTCGTCGATTACGTAGACCTCGTGGCCCTCGGAAAGGCAGGCCTCGCACAGGTGGGACCCGATGAAACCGGCGCCGCCGGTGATGAGAATACGCATGGATCATCCTTTCGCAAAGCGAAAAAAGACCAATTGAAAAAACAGCCTGTTGAAAACTCCAATCATACAGGCTGATGAAAAACGATGAGCCGTGAAGGCGGTGCGAAAAGCCAATGAGTCAAGCGTACCCGCCCAAGAAATCGCAGAGTTCTTGGGCTACATTTAGATGTTCGTACGTGACGGAATTGGCTTTGAAGCACAACACGGCGGATCGCGTTTTTCGACAGCCTGATAATTCCCGCCGGGGCGGGAGGGGGTAGGAGGGCCGCCTGGTTTCTATCTTACCGGGCGGCCCTATATGGGTGCGGGCTAAAAAGCAGGTGCTGAGGTGGTCGGGACGACTGGATTTGAACCAGCGACTTCACGGTCCCGAACCGTGCGTTCTACCAGGCTGAACTACGTCCCGTTGACGGCGCAATGTAGTTACATCCCTCCGTCATGTCAATGCTTTTTCGCGCACTTTTTGTACAATATTGCGGCATTTTCCAAAGCCCTGCCTACTCTCCCCCGTTATTCGCCGTCCTTCACGGGTTTCCTGAACCTCTTCAACTCCCCTTCCCGACGCTTGGCCGTCAGGCGGCGCTCCCTGGAGGCCAGGGTGGGCCGGGTCTTCCTTCGGGGTTTGGGCTCCAGGGTCGCCTTTTGAATCAGGCCAAGAAGTCTTTCCACGGCGTCAACGCGATTTTTTTCCTGGCTGCGGAAACGACGGGCGTCGATTATTATGACTCCCTCCAGGGTGGCCCGGTGTCCGGCGAGTTTCAGAAGCCTTGCCCTCACGCCTTCTGGAAGGTTTGGGGAGTTCAAGGCGTCGAAGCGCAGCTCAACCGCCGTTTCCACCTTGTTCACGTTCTGGCCGCCGGGGCCGGAGGCGCGGGTGAAGTGAAAGGTCAGCTCGTCTTCGCCGATGTTGAGATTTTCGTTGACCCGTATCATCTTCCCGCCGTAGAAATTCCGGTTAAAATGCTGCTCGACCCCACAATATCAGGCCCGAAATGAAAAAAGCCACCCCCCCGCCCAAAAACGCCGCACGCGCCCTTTTCCCACAAAATCCGTCGCGGGGCAAGCCGGAAACCCGCGAAAAGATAATGGATGCGGCGCAAAAGCTTTTCTCCGCAAGGGGTTTCGACGCAACCGGCGTCATGGACATCGTGAGCGCCGTGGGCATGAGCGCCGGGACATTCTACATCTATTTCAGGGACAAGGGCGAGCTTTTCCACAAGGTTGCCGAGCGCAGCATAGAAAACCTTCGGAACCACCTTCTGACCCTGCGGCAGTCTCTGAACATCTGGGACCGTGAGGACCGGATCGCCAAGAGCAGGCAGAGCTTTTCGGCTTTTTTCGACTACGTGGACTTGAACCGTGACCAGATGACATTGATCCTTAGGGGTTCTGCGGCTTCTTCCGGGCGGGACGCCTTTGACTACGCACAATCGGTGGCCGCCGACCTTGCCGAAGACGCGGCGCGCTGGGCGGAGCTTGGTGTTATCGAGGGCTTAAACCCCTGGCTTTTCGCCCACGCGGCCCTTGGAATGACCCTCCAGGTGGTGCGCTCGTATCTGGCCGAGAGCATGTTCACCCGCCGGGAGGCCATTGACTTTCTTCTGCGGATGCTGGCCGCCCTCTTCGAGGAATACCTCACCCCCAAGGGCCGCGAGCTTCTTCTGGAAGGGGCGTGACCTCTATATTTCCTCAGCGTGGAGGAGCCGCCTTGGCCCGCCTGCGCGTTCTGTGGACCAGTCCTTCAAGGGAATTATCTTCTCGTAGTCATCCATGCGTTTCAAGGCCGCGAGGCGCTCCACTATAAGGTGCCAGGCGCAGGGGGTGTCCTTGCTTATCTCGCAGTTGCCCTTACTGGAGCCGCCGCAGGGGCCGTTCATCAGGCGCTTGGCGCAGCGGGATATGGGGCAGATTCCGGCTGTAAGGTGCAGGATGCAGTTGCCGCAGCCCTGGCAGGATTCGGTCCAGAGGTTTTCCTTTTCCGCGTCCCCCATGAAAAGGGTGTTGAGCCCCGGATAAACCGGAAGCTCTGCGTATTTCTTGGCGATGAACTGCACCCCCACGCCGCAGGCGAAGGAGAGCACGGCGTCGGCCCAATCGAGATCGCCCTTGGCCTGCTCGAAAAACTCGTGCTCGCACTGGCGCTCGATTCCGCCGTTTCTTATCTCTATGGGGTTCCCCTCCTGGATCGCCTTCATGCGCAGAAGGGACGCCGCGATTTCCGCCTCCTTGTTGCCGCCCTCGTGGCAGACCGCGACGCAGGTGTTGCACCCGAAGACCAGGACCCGGCCTAGGCCCTTGATCATGTCCCACATCTCGTCAAGAGTCTTTTGCTTTCCGACTATCATTTTTGACTCCTTTGATGCCAGGGAAAGGCGGCTTGGAGCGATTTTCGATAATATAACCGATGCTGAACCGAGGGATGTGCTTTTCCTGGGAGCGCGGGCGTCCCGCCCGCTTTTGCCATCAATGCGGGCGGGACGCCCGCGCTCCCAGGAAACCCTCTCATCCGGCCTTACGCCTGAGCGCCTCCGCGATGGGCGAGGGGCCGAGGTTTTTCACGCGCTCGGAAAACTCCATGCAGATTTCGGCCCAGCGCGGACCCATTGCGGCGGAGAGGTTGAACATCTCCAGGCGCTCCGGTTCTATTCCCACCTGTTGGATGAGGCTTTTCAGGTTCGTCACCCGTTTTTTGGCGTTTGCATTTCCTTCCAGGAAATGGCATTGGCCGGGCAGTCACCCGGCCACGAAAACGCCGTCAACGCCTCGCTCGAAGGCGTTGAGGACGTGGGCGTGGTCGAGTTTTCCGGTGCACGGAAGGCGGATGACCTTGACGTTGGGGGTGTACTGGAGCCGCATGACGCCCGCGAGGTCCGCCGCCGCAAAGGCGCAGTAGTGGCAGGCAAAGGCTATGATGTTGGGCTCCCAGCCGGACGGGGCCTTTGACGGAGCTTCCGTCGGCGCGGCTTCGAGCGCTGCTGCCTGTGTCATTGGGCCTCCTTTTGGGCCGGATGAAGGCCGTCCGTGAGCGAATCGATCATGGCCATCACCTGGGTGTCGGTGAACTTGTTGACCTGCCAGGCCTTGGCCGGGCAGACTCCCGCGCAGATGCCGCAGCCCATGCATTTCACCTCGTTGTGGGAGACCTTGCCGTCGGAGTCTATGAAGGGCGAGCCGTAGGGGCAGGCCCGCACGCAGGCCAGGCAGGACATGCAGATGTCGCGGTTGTGCTTTGAGATGATGCCGGAAACCGCAAGCCTCTCGTGGGCCAGGAGCGCCCCTGCCCTGCCCGCCGCCGCCTGGGCCTGGGAAATGGTTTCGTCCAGGTTCTTGGGCGCGTGGGCAAGGCCCGCAAGGTAGATTCCCTCGCTGGGAAAATCCACGGGCCGCAGTTTCACGTGGGCTTCCAGGAAAAACCCGTCGGAATTGCGGGTGAGCTTGTAGAGCTTTCCTATGGTTTCGGATTCGGGATTGGGGCGAAGCCCGGCGGAAAGCACCAGGAAATCCGCAGAAAGGCGAACGGGGCGGTTCAAGATGAAATCGTGAAGGCTTACGGTGACGCCCTTGTCGGTAAAGGCCGCCTCCGGTTTTTTTTCGGGATCGAAGCGGAAAAAGAGCACCCCCAGGTCGCGGGCCTTTTTGTAGTTTTCCTCACGAAGCCCGTAGGTGCGCACGTCCCGGTATAAAATGGCCACCGAGGCTGTGGGGTCTTTCTCCTTGATGGCCACGGCGTTTTTGACGGCGTCCTGGCAGCAGACCCTCGAACAGTAGTTGGAGGGCTCCTCCCGGCTTCCCACGCACTGGATCATCACGAAACTCGCACCCTTGGGGATTTCGCCCGCTTCGATGCGCTGTTCCAGGGTCCTCTGGGTGATGACGCTGTCCCGCTCGCCGTATCCGTATTCGGCGGGCTTGTACTCCTGGCCGCCCACCGCGATTATGATGGCCCCGTGGGTGAAGGTTTCGCCGTTGTCGAGGATCGTGGTGAAGCCCCCCACCGCGCCGTCGGTTTTTGCAATTTGGGCGGATTTGTGGACGGTGATTTTGGGGTGGGATTCCGCCTTTGATACAAGCCCGGAAAGCCACGCGCCGACCTCCCTGCCCTCGCCGGTGCGCCGAAGGTTCCGCGCAAGCCCGCCAAGCTCCTTTTCGCGCTCCACGAGATGAACGTCGAAACCCTGGCCGCCAAGGGACAGGGCCGCAGTCATGCCCGCCACGCCGCCGCCGATGACCAGGGCCGCAGGAGTCACGGAAACGCTTCCGCTTTGCACGGGAAAGAGGTTCCGGGCCTTGGCCACGTGGGCTTTTACAAGCGCCAGGGCCTTTTTGGTGGCCTCCTCCTTCTGCCCCATGTGGCACCACGAGCATTGCTCCCTTATGTCGGCCAGCTCGAAGAGGTACTTGTTCAAGCCCGCGTCACGAATGGTATCCATGAAAAGGGGCTCGTGGGTGCGGGGCGTGCAGGAGGCCACAACCACGCGGTTAAGGCCCTTTTCCCGCACCATTTCCTTTATGTGCTCCTGGGTGTCCTGGGCGCAGGCGTAGATGACGTCCTCGGCAAGGGCCACGCCCGGAAGGCCCGCCGCAGCCTGGGCCACGCTTTTGACGTCAACGGTCTGGGAGATGTTTATTCCGCAGTGGCATACGAAAACGCCGATTTTGGCCGGGTCGCCCGCGACCGGAATTTCCGGCGGAACGGCCTTTTCGGTTACCTCGGTTCCGCGCGCTTCCGACAGAAGGCTCATCACCTCGCCAGCAACCGCGCTTGCCTGGACCACGGTTTCCGGGATGTCCTTGGGGCCCTGGTAGATTCCCGTTGCGAGCACCCCCCGGCGCGTTGTGGCGGTGGGCGAGAACGGGTCGGTTGCCGGAAAGCCGTAGGGCGTGGACTCTATCCCGAAGGTTTCGGCGAATTTGGCCGCCTCGGCGTGGGGCTGGAACCCCACCGAAAGCACCGCAAGATGAAAGGCCTCCTCGGTCATTTTGCCGTTTTCGAGCGCGTGGCGGAGGATGAGGTTCCCCGTTCCTGGGTCCTCGCGGATTTCCGAGACCATGGCCCTTACGTAGCGCACGCCGTACTCGTTTTTGGCGCGGTCCACGTAGCGGTCGAAGTCCTTTCCGAAGCTGCGCATGTCCATGTAGAAAACCGAGGGCTCGATGGAGGAGTCGTGCTCCTTGGCTATCACCGCCTGCTTGGTGGCGTACATGCAGCAGACCGAGCTGCACCAGGGGTTGGCCCGGTGGGGGTCGCGGGAGCCCACGCACTGGATCCAGGCGATTTTCTGCGGGTGCCTGTGGTCGCTTGGCCTTGTGACCTTGCCCGCAAAGGGGCCGGAGGCAGACAGAATGCGCTCGAACTGAAGGCTCGTCACCACGTTGGGCCAGCGCCCGTAGCCAAGTTCCTGGCGGAACTTGGCGTCGTAGCGGGAAAGGCCCGGAGACAGGATCACCGCGCCCACCCTGAGATCGAAGCGCTTCTCCGTCTGGTCGAAATCTATAGCCCCTGCGGTGCAGACCTTTTCGCAGGCCCGGCAGCGCTTCCTTGTGAGATAGAGGCATTGGCCGGGATCGATCACGCGGGTGTTGGGCACCGCCTGGGGAAAGAGCACGTGGATGGCCCGGCGCTTGCCGAGTCCCTGGTCAAAGGAGTTTGCCACTATTTTCGGGCACTTGCTCTCACATACCCCGCAGCCGGTGCAGCGATCCGGGTTGACATAGCGGGGCTTTTCGATCACGGAAAGGGTGAAATCGCCGGGCTCCCCAGAAAGGGCGGCCACGGACGAGAGGGTGTGCACCTTTATGTTTTCGTGGCGGCCAACCTCCACCATCTTGGGGGAGATCATGCACATGGAGCAGTCCCCGGTGGGGAAGGTCTTGTCCAGCATCACCATGGTGCCGCCGATGGATGACGCAGGCTCTATCATGTGCACCAGAAACCCGGCCTCGGCAAGGTCCAGGGCCGCCTGCATGGCCCCAATGCCGCCGCCCGCCACAGCCACGGCCCCACTTATGGATGCTTTTTTTGTCATGGCAGTCCCAGTTCGGATAAAAGGGGCAGGCCGCTTACGAAGTGTTCCGTCAGTCCCAGAATTTCCGGGTCGAGCCCGGCTGAAAGGCCCAGAAGCTCGGTGATGTAGTAGACCGGAAGCCTCCTTTGTATGCCGGACAAAAGGCCGACCTCGTCCTGGCAGGCGTCCATGTTGAGATGGCACATGGGGCAGCTTACCACGATGGCGTTCGCGCCGCGCTCCACGGCCTGGGCCATGATGATGGACATGAGCGAAATGGCGGTGTCCCGGTCGTTGACCGCCGCCGAAGCTCCGCAACAGCGCGTTTTTGCGGAAAAATCCACGGATTCGATCCCCATTGCGGAAAGGATGCGCTCCATGACCTGGGGGTTTTCGTTGTCGTCGAAAAAGGGGGCCTTGTCGGCGAGCCGGGTGAGGCAGCCGTAGTAGGGGGCGGCCTTCATGCCGGTGAGCTTTTTCGTGGCCGCAGCATTCAGGGAGCCGTCCGAAAGGGCCTCGTCAAGGGCTTCCAGGATTGAAACGACGGTGATTTTTTTCGTAACCTTGTGCGAGAGCTTCGAGTTGACAGCTTCCGCCACGTCAGGCTCGGAAAACATGCGGTATTGGGCCGCCTTTTCGCGTGAATAGCAGCCGGAGCACGGAACCAGTATGCGGGAGAAGCCCTGGCTCTCGGCAAGGCCAAGGTTCCGGGCCGGAAGGGCCGTTGCCAGGAAGGCGTCGTGCTTGGACGCGCTGGTGGCCCCGCAGCAGTTCCAGTCCGCGATTTCGGCCACTGGCCGCCCGATCCTCTCCATGAGAGCCCTCACCTGTCGGTCGTATGCCGAGGCCGACTGGGTCAGTGTGCATCCCGGATAATAGCCCCATTCCATGACCGGTCTCATTCCTTGTAATTTTCGGATTCGTCGGCTCCGGAAAAAAGCCCCCTGACCTCTTTTACATCCTTCACCCGGGTAAGGCCTATGTGGAGCCTTTTCTGTTTCAGCATGGAAAGCCCCAGCCTGGCCTGGGAGAAGGATTCGCCGATGATGGCCGGGAAATTGAAGTCCATCAGAAGCCTTGTCATGTGGCGCATCTCGTAGCCCGCCATGAACTCGGTCTCGTTGATCCTGCCCCGCCTTTTGAAGGCGGAGACAAATGCGGCGTGGAAAGAGGCGATCTTGGGAACCTGCGGATAAACGCGGTTTTTCTTTGAAATCCTTTTGAGGGCCTCGGTGATCTTGCCGGTCTGGATTCCGTTGGGGCAGCGGGTTCCGCAGGTGTAGCAGGAAACGCATTTCCAGGTTAAGGGGCTTTCCTGGGCGGCCTTTTCATCCCCCATTACAACCGTGCGGATGAGCCTGTCCGGAGTGAAAAAGCCCGTGGCCTCGGCCACCGGGCAGCCCGCCGCGCATTTCCTGCACTGGTAACAGGCCGAAAGGTTCTGGCCGGAGGCCGTGGCCACCTCGTCGGCGAAAGTCCGGGCCTCACCCGGGTTAAAATCAACGGCCTCGAAGGTCATGGCGGGCTATCCTCCGTCTTGGGGGAGGGACGCTTATGCGTGGAGTTGATGCATTATAATGTATCAGGAACCGATTGCCCAAGGAAAATATGCGGGCCGCTCTCGCTGGGGCTTGCGCCACCTTGCTGAAGAGTCGCTGATTTTTGGCGCCTTGAAAATACCGGGCATCAAGCCTGTCTGAAAACGATGAAGCGCAAGGAAGGCTAAAAGCCAATGAGCAAGCGTACTGAAGGTACGTGGCGGAATTGGCTTTGACGCCTGACACAGCGATTCGCGTTTTCAGGCAGGCGCTTATTTCAATTTAGCGGCGTCCAGATATTTGGCCAGCCTGTCCTCGCCGCCGATGGAAATCACGTGAACGCCCTGGCAAAGGTCTTTGATGCCCTTTACGAGATCCGCGAAAATCTCCATGGACGCCCTCTCCTTGTCCGGGGCTGCGGAGAGCTTCTTTATGAGCCAGTCCGGCACCATGCCGCTTTTGAGGTGGCGGTTCAGGAATTTCGCCATTCCGGCGGTGCGCAGTATCATGACCTCGGCGATAACCGGAAGCCCGAAGGTTTCCACCCGGCTCATGAACTTCTGGAAAACCTCCAGGTCGAAAACCGGGGTGGTGAGGAAATACCCGGAGCCGATTTTTGTCATCTGCTCCATTTCCTTCATTTCCAGGTCGGGCACGTTCTTGCCCCAGGCGGATTCAACGCCACTTCCCAGCACGAATTCCACGGGGCCCGGAATGTCCTTGCCCTCCACGGTGCGGCCTTCGCGGATGTTCGTAAGCACCGACTCGATCTTTCCGGCGTCCACGTGGAAAAACATCATTTCCTGGAGGCTGTCGCCGGTGATCCTGTAATCTTCGGTGAAGACCAGGAGGTTTTCGATCCCGGCGTCGTGGGCCGTGAGAAGGTCCTTCTGAAGCTCTATGCGGTTCTTGTCCCTGGTGGTGGTCTGGTAGATGGCGTCGAAGCTGTTTTCCATGAGGACTTCGCAGGTTTTGATGGAATCGCCCACGATGCCTTCCAGGTCGACATCGGAAACCGAAACGCCGTCCACCCGGCCTTTGACCGACGCGAGATTTTTCACGAGTTCATCAGGGCTTTCCTGGTCCAGGGGGGCCTGAACCTCGGATGTCACCACGAATTTTTTTCTTTGAAGGGCGTCTTTGAGCTTCATGTCGGCTCCTTAAAGCGCGGGTTCGCTGCTTAAATTTTTTTGAAGGCGCACCCCTTGCGGGCGGGCGCAAACCGGGTGCCAAAATCAAGACCCTCACCCCAGAATGAAATGGCGGCTACGCGGCTATTCCACGCCCAGAAGCCTTGCCACCTCGGCCTTCAGCTGGCCAAGGGGCAGGGGCTTGGAAAAGCAGATGTCAGCGCCGTACTCCTTCATTTTGGCGAACTTCTCCTCGTCCAGATAGGCCGAGAGCACGATGATTTTCGTGCCCGCCGTGTCAGGCGAGGACTTGATCTTTTTGCACACCTCGAAGCCCTTTATGTCGGGCATCATGATGTCCAGAATCAGGATGTGGGGCTTGAAGTGGCTGACCTGGAGGCCCGCCTCGAAGCCGTCGGCGGCGGAGATGACCTCGTAGTCGTGCTCGTCCTCCTCAAGGGACTGGACGATGGTCTCCACGATGATGGGATCGTCGTCCACGACCAGTATCCGCTTTCTTCCGTTTCCGGGCGCGTTTTCCGGTATGGGGATGCCCTGTTTGCGCATGAAGGCTTCCAGGACGTCCTTTTTGATGCGCCTGTGGCCGCCCACGGTCTTGTACGCCTCGATGTGGCCGGACTCTATCCAGTTGATGATGGTTTTAGTGGAGACGTTGCAGTGCTGGCTTGCCGTGAAAACCGTAAAGATGTCTTCCATGACGGACCTCCCGTTGGTGTCCCAGGTTGATTTTAGTTTATTATAGAATTTTCCGTTTTGTCAAGAAAAATAGTTTTCTGATACAGCCCCTCCCGGCACAACCTGACAGAGGGCCGGACTAAACCAAATTGCACATTATAGCAATACTTACAGAATATTAAGATACTTATGAGGCTGGTGACCGAGAAACGCGCCCTCTTGGGCAATTGACTAAAGAATTTGATAATAACCATAAAAACGGAAAATCACGCCGGGCGGGAGCCGGAACGACCGGACAAAAAAAGCCCCCGGCGACGATTCGCCGGGGGCTTTCAAAATCGGAAAATTGGAAAAATTACTTCTTGAGGGAGTCGATTTCCTTTTTCAGGTCATCGAGTTCCTTCTTGTAGCGGTCCACGTCGTCGGCAGGGCCGCCCATGTCCAGGGATTCTTCCTTCTGCCAGTTGTCTTTGAGTTCGTCAAAGCCAAGATAGATGGCCAAGGCGCCGCCAAGAAGAAGGGTGACGGGAAGTGCGCCCGCGATGATGGTCATGAACTGGTCCCACCAGTGGGAAAGGCCGATAAGACCCAATACCGCCGCTGCCGCGCCGCCGATCAAGGTTTTCATGGAAACGGATCCTCCTTGTAAATTGATGTTGGTGTGTCCCTATCGATACGGATGTATTTATCGTTTGTAACACGAACCGAAAAAACCAAGTCCTTTTCAAACCCGCCCGATACCATTTAAACGCTTCTGATGCAAGCCCGAAATTACTTTGGCCTGTCGAAAAGGGAAACCACCTTGCCGCTGGCGGGCTTTTTTCCGGACCGGGCCGGTTTTTTCATCGCCTTGGGGGAATTGTCCCCATCCGGGGCTTCCTTTTCCGCCAGGGGCGGGAGCTTTTCCAGATGCATGGATTTCCCGCCCATGGTGAATTCCGCGCCCTCTATGTATTCCTCGCGCAGTATCCAGGTTATGTCCTGGGGCGGGTTGGTGAGGGCCTGGATGCGCACCTGGTACCAGCCGGGCTTCGCGTCCGGGTTTATGTCCTCGATCCGGGCGTAGAAGAGGGGGGTCTTGTCGAAGTGAACCAGAACGATGTCGTTTATGGTGGTCATGGGAAAACCTTAGCCATAGCCCGCCCCGCTTGTCAAGAAAAGCCAGGCATTCTATTTCATGGCAAATTCCAGGCCCAGCTTTTTGAGGGTCTTTTGGGTGGGGATTCCGTTTTCGTCCCATCCCCTCAATTTGTAATATTTGGCCCTCATCTTGGGAAGCTGCACCACGGTCTTTTTGTCGCCGGGGACCAGTTCTTCGGTGAGGAAGCGCTTGGGGAGGGTGTCGGCCTCCATGCCCACCCCTTCCCTGAGGTTCAACATGCGCTCCAGTGTGTGGCCCCGGTTGCCCACCTCAAGGAAGCGTCCAAGGTTCATCTTCATTCCCGTGGCGAGCCTTAAGGCCTTGGTATGGGGCAACATGGGAAGGTCGATGGGCATCATGAAGGGCGGAAGTGAGAGAGTATAGTCGATGGCCGGCCAGACCGCCGTCATTGCGTGGGCCACGGCCTTTGAAAGCCTCTTGTGGGGCGGCAGCTTGAAGACCGGGGCCGGAAGCGCGGTCCAGGAGGTGAAAAGGCAGTTGCCGCCCGCGCCAATGGCCGCCAGCAGGTTCTGGTCCAGAACCACCCAGCCGGGCTTGGACCTGAAATGGAGCGGGTCCAGGGTAAGCGGCCCCGAAATCTCGAAATAGATCATGTATCCGCCGTCCAGATGGCAGGCCCCGCGCCCGGAAACGGCGTAGCCAAGGGCGTGGCCCGCCGCCGCCCTTGGCTCGTAGGCGGGTATTTCCAGGCCCTTCACCTGGGCCGCGAAATCTGCCCCGCCGTATTTTCTGGAAAGCTCCCGCGTTCCTAAGCTCAAGTCCGCGCCGACCCCCTCCCTTTTCGCCATGAGGGGAAGCATTTTGTCAAAGGCTTCCACGTCGCCGAATTTAAGCCCGTTGTCCCACATGCCTTTTTCGTTCAGCTCGCAGGCAAAGCCTAAGACGTTTCCGGTTGAAATGGAATCCATGCCCAGAAGGTCTAAGTCCCGGTTCCATTTTATTATGGCCGGAAGGTCGGATACGCCGAGATTCGATCCCATGAGGCAGAGAATCTCGAACTCCGGGCCTTTCACGGGTTTTCCGTCGATCTCCACCTGCCTGCCGCAGCGTATGGGGCAGGTGACGCAGCCGAAATTTTTTGTCATGAACTCGTCGGCCAGGCGCTCGCCGGAAATTTTTTCCGCGCCCTCGAAACTGCCCTGGCGGAAGTTATAGGTGGGCAGTGCGTTTTTTTTGGAAAGCACGTTCACGAAATAGGCGGTTCCGTACTTCGGAACCAGGTCGCCGGTGGCGGGGTGGCCCTTGATGAGGCTCATCCAGTCCTTCACCACGGCGGAAAACTTTTCCGGCTCGGCGATGCTCACCTTCAGCTTGCCGTGCGCCGCCATGCCCTTCAGGTTCTTGGAGCCCATCACCGCGCCCATGCCCGTGCGCCCGTGGCTGCGCTCCTGGGAGACCACCGTGGCGAAGGGCACGAGGTTTTCGCCCGCGATGCCTATAGCCATGGTCCCACCCCTGCCACTTTCCTCCATAATGGCTTCCTGGGCCGCCTGGGTGTCTTTGCCCCAGATTTTGGAGGCGTCCTTTATGGCCACGCCGTTTTCGGTGATGTCCAGATAGACCGGTTTTTTGGCCCTTCCGCGCACCACCACGCCGTCGTAACCCGCGCGCTTCAAGTGGATGCCGAAACTGCCGCCTGAGTTTGAATGGCCGATGGAGCCTGTCTGGGGGCTCTTGGCCGAAATGTTGTAGCGGGAGGACGAGGGGGCGCCGCTTCCGGTCAGGGGAGATGTGGTCACCACCAGCACGTTTTCGGGGGAAAGGGCGTCGATTCCGGGCTTCAAGGCGTCCCAAAGGATTCGCGCGGCCAGGAAGCGCCCCCCAAGGAACTGCTCGCGGTCCCGGTCGCTCACCGGGTATTCGCCGATAAGGCCGGTTGAAAGATCAACGTCGAGGATACGCCCCATATAGGCGGAAAATTGGCTGGACACAGGCTCTTCCTTTCGCACAAAAAAAGCGGTCAAGGCTTCCCTTTCCCGCTTTTTCAAGAAGATAAATACATGGCTATGACGCCAGTCCGGTCATGTGGCGTCTTTCCAGGTGATCACTGCGGGCTTCCTGCTGGTTGTCGCCCCGTGGCGATACTTGGGATGCCCCATCACAAGGCTTGCGAAAACCTTTTTCCCCCTTGGAATCCCCAGAATCTTTCTCAGTAAGGGATTGTATTTGAGGGCCAGGGTCAGAAAGCCGATGTAGCAGGTTCCAAGCCCAAGGGCGTGGGCGTGGTTGGTTATGTTGGCGGCGGCGATGTTGGCGTTGTCGCAGCCGAAGGGCGCGCTTTTGGGGGCCAGCACCATTATGAGCACGGGAGCGTTATGCAGGATGTAATCCCGGCCCGTTGCGTCGGCCACCGCCACGTAGTAGCCCATGGCATCCAGGTAGCGGGAGATGACTTTGAGCGGCCCGGCCATTTTTACCGCAGAGTAGACCGCCCTGCCCGGGCCGTTTTGGGAAGCCCGGTAAACGGCCTTTCCCATGCCGAAAAGGTTGTCCGAGACCTTTTTCAGAAGCGCCCGGTCCGTCACCACAATGTATTCCAGGTGCTGATCGTTGGACGAGGTGGGCGAGTACCGGGCAAGGTCCAGGATTTCCTCGATAACCGCCCGGTCCACGGGCTCTTCGTCGTACCTGCGCACGCTCCTTCGGGAGCGCACTATCTCGGCGTACACGTCGGGCGCTAGCTTTTTGCGGTTCACCCTGCGCACCTGCTCGGCGTCGAGCCCCCGGTGAATAATGGCCCCTCGCGGGCAGACAGCCACGCAATGGGAGCAGCGGTTGCACATGGCCTCTTCCACCACTGCGGGCTTTCCGTCAAGCTCCCTCAGGCACCCGGCCACGCAGTCTTCCACGCACAGGAGGCAGGAATTGCACTTATCGTAAAGATACTCAATCATAGGGCTTGAATGTTCTTTTGCAGACAATGCGAGCCTCCGCCGGGCCGGGGTGCCCTGTTACCGCTCTCCGTTTTATTTTTCCAGGGCCGCGATGGCCTGATCGACGCTTTGGATTTTGGCTTCCAGGGCCTGCTTCCGGGCCGGGGTGGATGCGAGCGTCCGGGCCTCCTCTAAGAGCTTCCTGGCTTCCCTGAGGCTTTTCAGGGCGCTGTTGCCCATGCCCGTGGAGGCCTTATGCATTAGCTCATCGAACATCACGCCGTCGAGCTTTTCCTGGAGATCGCCCGTTCCCGAAAAACCGGCCGTGTAGCAAAGGGCGCTTTTGAGGCTCTTCCTGGCCGAGGCGTAATCCGGGCCGCCCTTTCTGCCAAGGGCCTTTTCGGCCCTTTTCACGTGATAGTTGCGGATGACTTCGTATGCCTCGTTCCGGGAAACATATTCCCTGTCGTCCGACGGCCTGGCCTGGCCCGGCAGAACCTCCACAAGGCTCCTGCCCGAAGGCGCGAAGCGGCCCCTTTCGATCAGGAGGCCGTCAGGCGTATCGGTCATGTAAAAATGGCCGATGTTGCCCCAGGAAGTGAGCAGAAGCAGCAGAACCAATAAGCCCATCGCCCCCGTAAAAATGACCATCCAGGGGTTGCGCTTTTCGTCTGCGGCCTTGACTTTGACGACTGTTGCGACCTCAGCCGTTTTTTCGGCCACTTTCCCGCCCGCACCGCCAAGCACTGCGGAAAACGTCTTTTCCATAAGGCCGAAGGCCCCGTCGATGAAACCGAAAACAAGGGCAAGAAGACCGGGCTCGGAGGCGCTTGCGGCCTGGGCCTGTGCGGCAAGTGCAGCCTGACGCTCTGATTCCTCCTCTGCGGCCTTGCGGGCCTCTTCCTCGGCCTTGGCCTTGGCTGCCGCTTCCTCTGCGGCCTTGCGGGCCTCTTCCTCGGCCTTGGCCTTCGCCGCAGCTTCTTCGGCGGCCTTGCGGGCCTCTTCCTCGGCCTTGGCCTTGGCTGCCGCTTCCTCTGCTGCCTTGCGGGCTTCCTCTTCGGCCTTGGCCTTGGCTGCCGCTTCCTCTGCTGCCTTGCGGGCTTCCTCTTCGGCCTTGGCCTTCGC
Organism: Deltaproteobacteria bacterium; assembly: GCA_016235345.1. Lineage (NCBI taxonomy): Bacteria > Pseudomonadati > Myxococcota > Myxococcia > Deltaproteobacteria bacterium. Next base: position 86,961 of record JACRLG010000002.1, read on the forward strand.
CGCAGCTTCTTCGGCGGCCTTCCTGGCTTCCTCTTCGGCCTTGGCTTTCGCGGCTGCTTCCTCTGCGGCCTTGCGGGCCTCTTCCTCGGCCTTGGCCTTCGCCGCAGCGCGGGCCTCTTCCTCAGCCTTCGCCTTGGCTGCCGCAACTTCAGCGGCCTTGCGGGCTTCCTCTTCGGCCTTGGCCTTGGCGGCTGCTTCTTCTGCTGCCTTGGTCTTAGCCGCCGCCTTGGCGGATGCTTCCGCGCCGGAGGCTTCTTTCGCAGGTTTTTTCTCAGCCTTGGGACTCTTGGCCTTAGCGGGAGTGGCGGCGGTCTTCTTTTCAGTGGATTTGATAAGATTCTTCTTGCCCATTTATTCCAAGCCTTTCCTGTTTAAGCGGTATTCTGAAAAACCGGTACATGAAAACAAGTCTTTGGAGTCTCGATTCCTATGACAAGCCGTGGGGATTGTAAAGAATTTTTCGCGGTGCGGCTGAAATCGGAGCGGCCCGTCCGGGATTTTGTCTTTTCTTGCTTTCGCGGGCGGCCCGTGCAATAAAAGAGAGACCGCAAAACATATAAACGTTGCACCCGGCAAGAGTTTTGGCCAGCCGGGGCGGATAACGGGAGAGCCTGATGATCGTTTTCGATCTTGCCTGTGAAGACGGACATCGCTTCGAGGGCTGGTTCGCGGACGTGGCCGGATGCGACCGCGAGCTTTCGGAGGGCCTCGTTTCGTGCCCGGTCTGCGGAAACGCCCTCGTGACGCGCATTCCCTCCACTTTCGGCATAAAGGGCGCGGCCCGCTCCGAAGGCCCGCCGACTCTCCCCAACCCCATGGAAATGCTGAAACGCATCTCGGACATGGTGAAGGCGAACTTCGACAACGTGGGCTCAAACTTCGCCACCGAGGCCCTAAAAATCCACTACGGAGTGTCCGAACCCCGCAACATTCGTGGCTCAAGCACCCAGGCCGAGGAAAAAATGCTGAAGGACGAGGGCGTTGAATTTCTGAAGGTGCCGGTTTTGTCGCCGAAAGACACGGACGCCTGATAATCCACTTTCCACCGGCAGACAAATTTTGACAGGGAGGATAATCCCATGAAGCCCGAAATCCTGGAAAAACTCCCCGAATTCCTGGAAACCCTGGGCCTGACCGACGAGCCTGTGGGCATTTTCTTCACCGACACCATGCCCGATAAGGCCATCACCCCCGCGTCCCTTCCCCTTCCCACCGCCCGGAGGGAGCGGGAGCAGGCAGTGGACTGGCGGGAAATTTTCGGCAACTTTTCCTGCTCAATCGGCCTCATCCGGCGGGCCAGGATGAAAAAGCGCCCGGCGGTCTTCGACGCAGAGCACTTCGGTTGCCCCGGCTGCGCTTTCTGGATGGGCTTTTTAAAGCCCCAGACCGAAACCATAATCCACTACGTGTCTTCGGGCATTCCGGACGCGATGGAAGGCGAGTTCTACCAGAAATCCCCGGACGTTCTGCGCAAGATTTTCAGCGATATCGACCCGCCTCCGGCCCCGGCCCGGCACTGCGTGGTAAAGCCGCTCTCCCTTTTCGAGCCCGGCGAAGACCCCCTTCTGGTCGCCTTTTTCACGCGCCCCGAAGTCCTCTGCGGCCTTCACCAGCTTGCGGGCTTCGCCACCGGCGACCCGCTCTGCGTGGCCTCCCCCTGGTCGGCGGCCTGCGGAAGCCTTGTGGCATGGCCCATGAAATTTCTGGCCCAACGAACCCCCAAGGCCGTCCTTGGCGGCTGGGACCCTTCGGCCCGCAAGTTTTTCGAGACCGACGAGCTGAGTTTCACGGTTCCCTTCGACATGTTCCGAAAAATGCTGGGCTCTTACCAGGGCTCCTTTCTTGGCCGCCCCACCTGGGGCCTCGTGAAAAAGAAAATCGACAGGAGCCGCCGGGCCTGGTCGAAAAAAGAGGATGACGGGCCTGCCGAAGCCTGATGGACTGAACAGGGGGAACCAGCATGACCGATGAAAACAAGAGCCGATCCTGCACCCAGGACGGAATCGAATGCCCGAAAAAGGCCCCCTGGCCCGGCTGGGTGAGCGCGGCCACGGGCGCGGCCTTTGTGCCCATGACAGTACTTGCCGTGGCCATGCTGTGGCAAAGCCCCTCCAAACTGGCCATCTGGCTTCTGGGCTTCGCCCTGTTCCTGGTTCCCCTGCGTTATCTCATCTGCGCCCGCTGCCCTTATTACGGGCAAAGCTGCTCCTCTCCCATGGGCAAAACGGTCCCCTTCATCTTCAGGAAGCAGGAAGGCCGGTCAATGAAAGCGGGCCTTTGGCTGGACGTGGCCGCCTTCGCGTTCCTTTTCCTGTTCCCCCTTCCCGACGCCTTTGTCTGGCGGGGAATCGGCGGGCTTTTACTGTGGATATGCTCCTGGCTTCTGATTTTCGTTCTTCTCACGGGGCTGGCCTGTTCCCGCTGCCCCTTCGTGTTCTGCCCCATTGGCCGGGCCGGACGGGCCTTTTTCGGCCTTTTTGCGAAACCGGGCAGGGACAAATGACCAAAAATCCCTTTCGCTTTCTCGCATCATTCAAGGAAACACAATGAACACGGGATATTGGCCGGACGATTACGTAACAAAGCAGATGGACGCAGCCTCGGCGATCAAGCGCATAAGTTCGGGCCAGAGGGTCTTCATCGGAAGCTCCTGCGGCGAGCCCCAGCATTTGGTCAAGGAGCTTGCGGCCCAGAAAAAGCGCCTTTCGGACATCGAAATCCTGCGCCTCATGAGCCTGGAAAGCACGCCCCTAAGCCTCTTAAGCCAGGACCCCACCGGCGATGAATTCAACGTCCGCAGTTTCTACTTAGGCTCAGGGATGCCCAAAAGGCTCGCCGCCGGAAAACGCTTCTTTACCCCCATCAACCTTTCGGCGGTGCCGCTGCTTTTTTCCAGCCAGCGCATACCCCTTCACGTGGCCCTTATCCAGGCCACCCCGCCCGACGACTTCGGATGGATGAGCCTCGGGGTTTCTGTGGATGTCACCATGGCCGCAGCCAAGGCGGCGGATCTGGTCATCGTCCAGGTAAACCCCAGAATGCCCCGCGTCTTGGGAAGAAGCTTCATCCACGTTAACGACGTGGACGCCATCGTTGAATACGAGGAGGACCTCATAAGCGTGGGCGAAACCCCCAATTTCACCCAGGCGCTCGATATAGGCCGTCACGTGGCCTCCCTTGTGGACGACGGCTCCACGGTGCACATCAGCCTTGGCTCCACCACCCAGGCCATATTTCTCGCCTGCGAGGGAAAAAATGACCTCGGCATCCACACCCAGTTCATGATGGACGGCATAATGCAGCTCGTGGCCCGGGGAGTGGTCAACAACCGCAAAAAGGGCATCAACGAGGGAAAACTGGTTGCGGCCACGGCAATAGGTTCGACGGACCTCTACGAATTTCTGCACGACAACCCCTCCATGGAGTTCCACCCTTCGGACTACGTCAACAACCCCGGGGTGATCGCCCAGCACAAGAAGATGGTGGCCGTGGAGCTTGCCGAGGCCATGGACCTTACGGGCCAGGTGGCCGCCGACGCCCTGCCCTTCAACCATTATTCCGGGGTCACCGGCATCTGCGACTTCATACGGGGCGCGGCCATGTCGCCCGAAGGCAAGGCCATCCTGATGCTTCCATCCACCAACCGGGACGGCACAAAAAGCCGCATACTTCCCCAGCTCAACCACGCTGTGGTGGTCCCCCGTGGCGACGTTCACTACGTTGTTACGGAATTCGGCGCGGTGAACCTTTTCGGGAAAAACCTCTCCGAACGGGCGCTGGCCATGATCTCCATAGCCCACCCGGATTTCCGCGACGAACTCTTTGAAGACGCCAAGGAAGCGGGCCTCATCCCCAAAAAGCGCACGCCCTCGGAAATACTGCACAGAATCTACCCGGCGGCCATGGAAAAGGAAATCACCATCGCGGGACAGCCGGTTCTGTTCCGGCCCGTGAAATCCACCGACGCCCGCCTTGTGCAGGAGCATCTCTACAGCCTGGACAGAAAGGACATCATCGCGCGTTTCCTGCACAACAAGGCCACCTTCGCAAGGGACGAGGTGGAAGGGCTTTTCGGCGGGGACTACTACAAGGACTACACCGTCGTTGCGGTGATCGGGGACTTGGGCTTCGAGAAGGTGATAGCGGTGGGCGGCTACTTCACGGACCCGGCCAAAAACATCGCGGAAGTGTCGTTCTCGGTGGACAAGGCCTGGCAGGGCAAGAGCATGGGGAAGATTTTGATGGGCATGATCTCCCAACGGGCGCGTGAAAGCGGAATCGCGGGACTCTACGCCTACGTCTCCCCCACCAACCGCTCGATGATACGGCTCTTTTTCTCGCTTCCGTACAAGGTCTACACCTCCTTTGACCGGGACATCCTGCACCTGTCCTGCAAGTTCTCCGAGCCCAAGGCCGTGGAGGAAACACCGGCTGGAACGCGCGGAAGCGACGGGGCTTGCAAGCAGTGAGGGGGGCGGTGGGCAGTCGGCAGTGGGCGGCAACCGCAGGTTGGGCTGAGGCACGAAGCCCAACCTGCGAGACTGGAATATTGCATTATGCGTTTAAATTGTGGTAGGTAATGACGGTATTAGGTCGCATCCGCTTTTATGAATGAATCAAGAATATGGGAGACAATCTATGCCAGAATTTATAGTTGAAGGACATGGCGAAAAGACAAAGAGGCATAGGAAAAAGTCATATTGGGGCAAAGATGAGAATGAAGTGCGCCAAAAGGCAATTAACGATGGTACTATTGTAGAATCCATTATCGAACTTCCAGAACCTATAGAATATGCTACTGAGAGTCAAAAAAAATTTGCACGAGATTTAGGATTGATGTTTCCACATGATATTACAAAAAGTGAGATGAGTGATTTAATAGATTTTAAAAAATCAAATGATAAAGAAGCTACGGATAGGCACAAAAGCTTTGCAGATTACTTTGGCGTAAAATATTCAAATTATATAGGTAAAAAACAACTATTTAATTTAATTTTTTATGACTTACTCGCACCTGGACGTGAGGTAGATTTAGCTGCTTGGTTTACATATAGAATATGCCGTCATATTTGTAATGGCGCGGATGATCATCCTCTTGCAACAGGTCCTGATGCTAACGTTATTAGAGAAATTGCTTCTGAACTTGCATATGATGAAAGAATTATTAAATCAATAAAAAATTATAAAGACGGCAAAAAACTTATATGGTTTGGAACTTATACAGCACCAGATGGCAGAACATATGAAGGCGCAAGCAAACAAACAATAGCATATAAAAAGGCATACGAGCTATTAAATACTTATATTAAATTTTCAGATAATCGCAAATCATTTTTTAATAAAATAGCAATTAAAAATTTCGGAAATAATTCATTTGCACGCTATAATACTTTTATATTTTTAGCAATCTTAATTATATTCATATCTTATTGTGGAATAAAAAATATGAAGCCGAATCCAAAAATTCCTATTGAACCACAAAAAGATCAAATAGTAAGTAAATCTAATCCAGATGAATTGATTGATAAATTTGGTGCTTTAAATGCAATACAATCTTATGTAAAAAAGACTTTAGCATTTCCTAATGCGGCAATATTTCCAGCACTTTCTAATGAATCTTTTAATCATACAGACTATTTGGACAATAAAACATATTCCATTACCTCTTATTTTGATCTTCCTAATAAAAATGGCGAGCTTATAAGAACAAAATTCGTTGGAACCGTTGTACAAATTGGCCCTGATGAGTGACGGTCAACACAGCTTGATTTTTTTCCTAATGAGGCGGCGTCACAATAGTTATGTTAGGTGGTTCTGCGCGTAGCTCAGGTTCACCCAACCTACGTCAAATTTTGCAGTTACTTCGGCAGGATATCTTGTTATTTTTCCCCCTTTTTCACCGAAATCACCGTCACCACAACCCCGGCTGCGATGAGCCCTAGCACGGCAAGGGGGAAAATCCAGGGCGGGTGGGCGGGGGTGGAGAAGCGCACGTAAAGGGTTATGGCGAAAAGGGGAGCCTGGGCGATAAAGCCCGTGAGGGGCACGGCCCAGAGGGTCCAGCGTTCCCCCCGGCGCATGGGGATGGCGGTCATTATGGCCCAGGCGGCTCCCACGGCGAGGTATCCGGCCCCCGCCGCCTTTAACAGCGCCAGAAAGAGCTTCTGGTACAGGGGCGGGATGTCCTGCCAGGGGGTTTGGATGGCGTCCATGTGATAGGGCATTATGGTGGGCATGGCCAGATAGAGCACCCCCATTCCCATTGTAAGCACCGCCCCAAGCCCGTACAGAAACAGCACGCTGCGATTTTTCACACCCCGCTCCTTTCCGGGTTAAGCCCGCCTTTCAACCGATCCGCCAAATACCGCCCACCCGTTGAAAAATAAGGATAAGCAGCCTGGATAAAAACGATGAAGCGCAAGGAAGAGTGAAGCGGGCGGGGAGGAATAGTACTTTTCGTACATGACGACCCGCCCGCTTTGCTCTGACACCGCGATTCGCGTTTTTAGACAGGCTGCTCTTTATACCTTAAGTTGTATCCCAAGCTCCACCACCCTGTTGGGCGGGATGCCGAAAAAGGCCATGGGGTTCTGGGCGTTACGGGCCATGAACACAAAAAGGCCCTTGCGCCAGTTGGCCATTTTTGAAGGTCCTGTTGTTAAGAGGCTTTCCCGGCCAAGATAATAGGTGGCGGTATCAGGGTCAACGGAAAGTTTGAACTTTGAGGCAAGCCGGAGCACCAGGGGAACCAGGGGCGTTTCCATGTATCCGAACCTGGCTATCAGGCGGTAGAAGCCCTGGCCCAGGGATTTCACCTTGAGGCGTTCGTCGTCGGGCACGGTGGGCTCGTCTGCGGTAGTAAGGGACACGAAGAGCACCTTTTCTGGCAGAACGTGGTTGAACCTGTAATGGTGAAGCAGGGAATAGGGCACTCCGGTTGGGGAAACCGAGAGGAACACGGCGGTTCCCGAAATCCGAAGGGGCCGGGTGGCCGCCACGCCTTCAAGAAAATCCTCCTCGGTCACGTGCTCGCGGGCGAAGGTGTCGGCAAGGGCGCTTCTTCCGTCCCGCCACGAAACCATCACCGCAGTAACGGCAAGGCCCACGGCCAGGGTGAACCAGCCGCCGTCAACGATTTTCAAAAGGTTGGCCGCAAAGTATCCGAGATCGAACACCAGAAAGAGTCCCACCAGAAGGGCCGTTGACCTTACGGGCTTTTTGAGGGTGCGGGTGAGAACGAAAAAATACAGGACTGACGTTATGCCCATCGTGGCGGTGACGGCAAGGCCGTAGGCCCCGGCAAGGCGGCTTGAGCTCTTGAAGGATAAAACCAGCAGGATGCAGGCCAGAAAGAGCACCCAGTTGACGAAGGGAAGGTAAATCTGGCCCTTAACGTGGCTGGATGTGTGCACTATCCGGAGGCGCGGAAGAAAGCCCAGTTGGATTGCCTGCTGGGTGAGGGAATAGACCCCCGAAATCATGGCCTGGGAGGCGATCACCGTCGCGGCTGTGGCGAGGAAGACCAGCGGGTAAAGGATGGCCTTGGGCGCGAGGGCGTAGAAGGGGTTCACCGCCGTTTCCGGGCGGGTCATCAAAAGCGCGCCCTGGCCGAAATAGTTGCACAAAAGGGCGGGCCACACCAGGGACACCCATGAAAACCTGATGGAAGCCCGGTTGAAATGCCCAAGGTCGGCGTAAAGGGCCTCGCCTCCGGTGATGCACAACACCACGGAGCCCAGGACGACCATGCCGTGGAGGTGGTTTTCCGCAAAAAAGCGAACCGCCCAGTAAGGATTGACTGCGGCCAGGATGCCCGGCTCCTTCGCCACTTCAACAAGGCCGAGAAGCGAGATTGCGGAAAACCAGACAAGCATCACCGGCCCGAAAATCTGTCCGATTCCGGCGGTTCCCCTTCGCTGGATGAAAAAGAGCCCGGCAAGGACGATGCAGGTTATGGGGACCACGAAATTTTTCGCCGCAGGCGTGGCCACCTCGAGGCCCTCCACAGCCGAAAGCACCGATATGCTTGGTGTGATGATGCCGTCGCCGTACAAGAGGGCCGCGCCGAAAATCCCCCCGAAAATCACCACGCTTTTGGTTCTGCCGGTAAGCTTATTCTTCGACTGGGCCAAAAGGGCCATGAGCGCGAAGATGCCGCCCTCTCCCTTGTTGTCCACCCGCAAAACGAAAACCACGTATTTTATGGTGACAACCACCAGGAGCGACCAGAAGATGAGGGAGAGCACCCCGAAGATGTTGCCGTGTGTGATGGCTATGGCGTGAAGCCCGTGGAAGCACTCCCTTACAGCGTAAAGCGGGCTTGTGCCGATGTCGCCGTAAACGACTCCAAGGGCAGCCAAAGACAGGGCCCAGAAACCGCCGTGGGATGAGCCTGCCGGCTCGCCGGGCGTGTGGATTTTTTGGGGAAAAAGCCTGCGGACAAACTGGGGGGGAACATGGCGCAGCCTGTTGATGAGGCCGGGCGCAACGGGACCCTTGGGGCCTTCCATCGCAAACCTCCCTTTGAAACCCGAAAAAACCGGCGCAACGGAACAGGGCAAAGGGCCCTTTGAGGGCGCCTTGCCGGTCCTTTGCTGTAACAATCCGATTTTTAAAGGATTTCAACCAAGCCCGATTTTGCGGGCCAACACGGGTTCGATCCTTAAGAGGACCTCCCCCAATGGAAGGTTCCCCTCGAAGCCTGCGATGTTAGCTGACGGGCTCGGGCCGAGAAGGTTGCCCTAGGCTCAAATGAGCCATACGCCCCAAAAAAACGGTTCCCCCGCTCCCTAAACAAGGGATTCGGCTGGGAGCAATAATATTCCTGTGCTTGTTGATATTCAAGAGGCAAATTTCACGCTTGCCCCCAATTCGTAAAAGGGGCGCTCAGGCGGCGGCGTGCCGGTCCGTTCAACCTTGACTTTCAGCGCCAAGATAGTATCTTGTAGCATTACCAATCCTTCTTGAAAGACCATCCCCCATGCTCACCGAACGGCAAAAACTTGAGGCCCTGGCCACGCTGGGGGTGGAACTGAACCAGGTGCGCGACCTGGACATCCTCATGGAGGAGATCCTCACCCAGGCGCGCCGGTTCGTGAACGCCGACGCAGGCTCCATCTACATACGCGAGGGAAGCCGCCTCAATTTCAGCTACACCCAGAACGACACCTTGAAAAAGCGCCTGGCTCCCGGCGAGAAGCTCATCTACTCCACCTTCTCCATCCCCATAGACGAAAAAAGCATAGCCGGTTTCGTGGCCGCCACCCAGAAAGCCCTGAACATCGCAGACGTCTACATGATCGCCGCCACCGAGCCCTACGGCTTTTCGCGCGGCTTCGACGAGACATCGGGCTACCGCACCCGCTCCATGCTCACCATTCCCCTTGCAAACAGCCGGGGGACCCTTCTGGGGGTTTTGCAGATCATCAACTCCACCGACGGGGAGGGCAGCGTTACGCCCTTTTCCCCCGACGACGAGATGATGATGGGCCATTTCGCCGGAATCGCCGCAGTGGCCCTGGAACGCGCCCAGATGACCCGCGCCCTGCTCCTTCGCATGATACGCATGGCCGAGATGCGCGACCCCAAGGAGACCGGGGCCCACGTCAACCGGGTGGGGGCCTATTCCCTTGCCATCTATGAGGACTGGGCCGAAAAGAACGGCACCCCGAAGATAGAGGTGGAAAAGACCCGCGACGTCATCCGCATGGCCGCCATGCTGCACGACGTGGGAAAAGTGGCCATATCGGACCTCATCCTCAAAAAGCCGGGCCGCTTCGAAAAGGACGAGTACGAGATAATGAAGCAGCACACGGTCCTGGGGGCAAGGCTCTTCCTGGACCAGCAGTCGGACTTCGACCACACCGCCCACATTGTGGCCCTCAATCACCACGAGAGATGGGACGGCCAGGGCTATCCCGGCCACGTTGACGTTGAATCCGGCCTGCCCATCCCCGGTTTCACCCTGCCCAATGGGGCGGCGCGGGGAAAAATCGC